>NZ_JBMFIW010000002.1:0-103515 GCF_049974385.1 Caldisphaera sp.
ATTACTAAAACAAAAGCTACAGCCATTAAGGCTATAGCCCCATATCTTGTTTTCGAATTCATGATATTTACACCTTATTTTGGCTAATATCTATTTGGTATTAACCTGGTATTTAAGGGTTAACCCCCTTTTCCGCTAAACATAGTATCCCACAGGTAAAAATAAGTTTATTTTTATATTAAAAAAATCAATTATAAAAATAATTAGAGAAAACAATGTATTGCATACAATTCCCATTTTACTAAACCCTTTCACAAAGGTGCTGTTATACAACTACTTTATTTAGAAGTTTTTTTAAAGAATTTAGTGAGTTCAAAACACTATCGTGAAAACTAAAACTTATAGTAAAATGATTTTAATAAATCATATAGTGAAAATCGAATGTTCCCTTTATATTACCTCGAATTCTTTCTGATTAACCTTAGGAATCTTACCATTTTAGAACAAGTTAAATTATTGATTTTAGTTTTATCGAGATTATCTTTATTAAGAATGGGAATAATACTATAGAAATACATAGAGAAGATTTAATATTATTAAGATCTTAACAATATAAAAAACCTATAACCAAAGATATTATAGTGAACAGCAAGTACCCTATGAAAGCAATCAGGTGAGGGAGATGAAATTAATATTGCTCGATTATGATGGTACAATAAGCCCTATAGATGTGGGCTTAGAAAAAGCATATCCATCAGCAAAGGTCCTTGAATCTATTGATTATACTAGAAAAAAAGGAAACAAGGTAGCTATTGTATCAACAAAGAGCTGTGATTTACTGATAAACAGAGTTAAAGCAGATGCATATGCATGTATTGCTGGGGCAGAAATAATTTATGGTAATAGGTCTTGTATTGATACAGATTTAATAAAATATCAGGATGATGCTATTTCATTAATAGACTTCATCAAAAAAGATAAAGATATAAAAGAGAGCAAGGCAAAAATAGATATAAAAAAAACAACAACGAATTTAATTGCAGGCATAACAATAGATTGGAGGTTTTCTAATTATCCAAAAAGTTTACCATCAATAATTGAGCAGGCAAAAAAATTAAATCTAAAAGTTATAAAATATGAAAATGAACCTTTCATAGATATTTTAGTTAGCAAAGCCAATAAAGCAGATGCCGTTTTATTTCTGAAAACGCTTTTTAATCCTAAAATCACCATATATTTCGGAGACAGTGAAAACGATTTACCTGCATTTAAAGTATCAGATATATCAATTTTAGTATTAAACAAATACAATGAACATTTAAAGAATGCAGGTATTAATGAAATAGTTGAGTTCGATAAAATATGGGAGGCGATAAGAAAATATGCAGATTATTAATTACATTATATATGCAACGATATTCCTAGTAATAATAGTAGGCTTTTATCTTTTAGGGAAAATAGTAAAATTTTTAATAAAAAGATCATTAGAAATTACTGGATTTAATGATTGGTTTAAGCATATAAGCATGGGCAGATTAACTTTAAGAGCTGGTATGACAGGCGGGGACTTTTTCGGAAACATAATAGCTTACTTTCTGTATGCAACGGGCGTTATATTAGCTATAGACTTCATCTCTAATGAAGTTTTAAAGGAATTAAAATTGGCCTCTACCTTGCTCACAATAGGGCTAGGTTATACAGCTCTCTTCGTATTTACAATAATTATTGGCTTCATTTTAATAGATGTTTTCGATAGCTATATAACAAGCGAAGCAAAATTAAGAGGAGGACAAGAACTTGAAATACTAATAGTTTACATTAAAATAGTTCTTTACATAACAGTTATAACTTTAGCTATGAGAGAAGTAAAGCTTGATGTAACGCCATTAATGATTTTACTTCAACCATTAGCATGGGGATTAGCAATAGCATTTGTTGCTTTAATTTTATCTAGATACTTAAGGAGGGCATGAGATGGGATTCAACTTTTTTTCAGTTATGTATCAAACATCTAAAAGCAAAGGTCAAGAGCTTGTTGCACAACGTATGGTAAAGTGGGCTATAAAGCTTGGATACAAATCATATTTAATAACGAGCATATACCATGATAATGAGCCTATAATCAGAGAAAGAGAATTAGAGTTATCAGAAAAACCTTATCAGGTATTTGAAAAAGATCCAAAAATTGATTTACCTACTGTAAGGGTTTTAAGCAGGAAAGTAAATTGGCCCCCAAGAAGGATAACTTTTAGAGACTTTATTAATATATTAAATAAAATAGATGAGGAATTGGGCATAAATTTTATAGTAACCCATTCAACTCTTTGGAATGGTCCTGAAGATGCTGCTAAGTGGATTATGTGGAGAAAATTGATGGGAACAATAAATGTGAACCAAAAAAAGATTGTATATGGTCATATGTCTCATTATCAGCCGCCAGAGCCTGGAAGATACGATCCTATAGAGAGAACCTATAGGATGGCATGGAATATGACAGAATTACCTTCTATATTCAAAGCAGCTGATCTTATTTTAGTTGTAACAGGAATTGAAGGGGAAGATATGATAACACTAGGAGCAAACCCAAAACAGATATATATATTTCCTGGAGGATTAGATGATGATGAAGCAAAAATTATAGATAATGCAAAACCAGATTTATTTATTGAACAATTTTTAAAAGAAAATAAAAACAAAAAAATAATAGCATATCTTGGTACAATAGAAGAAAGGAAAAATCCATTAGCTGTTGTAGAAATAGCAAAACATTTCAAAAACAATGAAGATATAG
This sequence comes from Caldisphaera sp., assembly GCF_049974385.1. Lineage (NCBI taxonomy): Archaea > Thermoproteati > Thermoproteota > Thermoprotei > Acidilobales > Acidilobaceae > Caldisphaera > Caldisphaera sp. The sequence goes on from NZ_JBMFIW010000002.1 coordinate 2,732, forward strand.
TATTTGTTATAGCCGGAAAACCAGGAGATCAATGGGATAAGGTATATAAAGAATCTAAAAAATTGAAAAATGTTGTGTTAACCGGGGAGTTAACAGTTGAGCAAAAAGCTTCTTTAATAAAATCAAGTTATTTAAATATAATAATGTCAAAAATGGAAGCTTTAGGATTAACTCAGATAGAGTTCATGTATGGAGGGGTGCCAGTTATTACAAGCGCAGTATATGGGCAAAAATGGCTTATCTCCAATGGAATTGATGGAATACATCTAAGAGGGCCTGATGATATTGAAGGGGGAGTAGAAGCAATAAATAAAATAATGCAAAATGAATCTTTATATGAAGAAATGAAAGTAAAAGCAATGGAAAAAGGAAGGAATTTTTTAATGTCTAAATTAATGAGGGAATTGATTGAAAAAGCAAAACAGCTTTCCTCCCAATAGATTCTTAACCAATGAAGAATCAACAATTTTTCTTATGAATTCCTTTTTATTTACATTAAACTCATTAAAAGGTTTATTTAAGAAACATAAAATTTATCTAAAAAATTAAAAATTTATTAAATTTATTAAATTTATTAAAAATAAATCCTAATTATTAACAATTTAAAATCTCATTTCAACTATGTCTTTATCTACTGGAATAAAATCTGGCCCAACTCTTTGCCCATTATATTTTACCCCTTTACCCCAAATTTTAGCATACCTTACATTTGAATTAGGATTTATAGTTTCGGCTATTTCTTTAATTGTTGCATTTTCCTTAATTATTAATGGCTCCTTATCAGGCAATGAATTCGGTTTTTTCGTATAAATCCTTTTTATTTTTAGAATTTTAAATATATCATTACCAAGATCATTAAGGCCTTCACCAGTTTTCGCAGAAACAACCCTATATAAGATGTCTTTCGGCAACAAGGGTATATTAAATTCCTTAACTAGATCTTTTTTATTAAAAAGCACTATGGTAGGCTTATATGTTATTGCATTGATTAAAGAAGCATCTATATCGTCTAGCTTTGGCTCACCATAAACTTCTACTGTTGCATTAAATATCCTATAAGAGCTTAAGACTTTCCTTACATCATCTTCAGTAAAACTGGGCTTTCCGTAAAATACAACATTTATTCCATTACCAGTCCTATGCTTTACTATCCTTATGTAACCCTTTTGCATAGATGTCATTATACCTTTTTTCTCAAGTGTTTCAAAAATTTTTTTCAAATCCCTTTCATAATCACTATCTAATCCAACAACTATTATTATTGCATCAGCATTCCTTGCTATTGCCAATACCTTTGTATTAATGTAATCTCCCTCATTGCTAATTAAAGGCGGTGTATCAATTAATTGAAACTGTATATCTTCGAATTGCATCATACCTGGTACTGGTTCACTAGTTGAAAAAGGGTTAGGACTTATAACAACTTTAGCATTTGTTAACCTTGAAACTATACTGCTTTTGCCTGAATTTGGAGGACCAATCATAGCTATTTGGCCAGCTCCAGCTTTTTCAACGAAAACTCTTGGCCCTCCTCCACCTCTTTTCTTTTTTCTCTCCTTTTCTTCCTCCTGCCTAAGCTCAGCTAACCTGCTCCTCGCCCAATAAAGTAAGTTCTCAGTACCTTTATGCTTAGGAACTGCACTTATAAATTCCTCTAAAGCTTTTATTTTGTCTTCAACCGTTTTAGCATCGCTGTATTTATTTAGCTTAGCAATTGCTTCTGCAGGCAGGTTTGTTACCATCTATTTTAATCCCTTATTTATAATAAGAATTTAAAAATTAAAAATGTTGAGATCCATAGACCGAAAACAAGATAGATATTAAACTTTTGCAAATAACGGAATATTAGGTGTATAAGTTGGAAAATACATCAGTTGAGATTCCGAGTTGGATTCATAGAGTAAAAGTTCCCATTCCTATAGAATCCTTAAAATATATAAACGTTTACATGATTACAGATAACAATTCTTTTAGCTTAATAGACGCAGGAATGTATAATATGAGGTCATTTCATGAACTATCGAAGGAAATAAAAAAATTGGGATATAAAATTAGCGATATGGAATCTGTTATTGTGACTCATTTTCATGTTGATCATATAACATTATCTCCAGTTTTATACTCATTAGGAGCATCAGATTTTTATCTAGGCTTAAAAGATGCAAAAGTTTTAAAAAAAGGCTTCGATAAGTTCATAAACAAGGCTTTAAAAATCTATGTAAATCATGGCATGCCGCCAGGCGAAGCAAATGAAATATCTAAAGCTCATCCGGCAATGAGATTAGTCGATGTATATACAAATGATCTCCAAGAAATCCCATGGATTACTTTAAGCAGTGATTCCGAAATAGATATACAAGGATTAAAGTTTAAGGTATTAGAAGTCCCAGGTCATACGCCTGGACAAATAAACCTTTATAATAAAGAAGAAGGTATAATTTTTACAGGAGATCATATAATAGATCCAATAACCCCTCAAATAACTTTAACAGATGAAAACACAGACCCATTAACAGATTACATAAATAGTTTAGAAAAAATTGCTTCTTTAAATGCTAAATTAGCTTTTTCTGGACATAGAGAACCCATATTAAATCCCAGTAAAAGAGCGAATGAGATAATAAAGCATCATGAAGAAAGGCTTAATGAAATATTGAAATTAATTAGTAAAACTCCATTAACTGGATATGAAATTGCGAAAAAGGTTAAATGGAGAGCATCGTATAATTCTTGGGAAGAATATCCATATGCTGAAAGATTTTTTGCTATGGGAGAAACGCTAGCCCATCTAAAGAGATTGGAAGTACTTAATAAAGCAGAAAAGGTTGAAATGAAAAATATTTACGTATGGAAAGCAATTTAATTACAGCTACTTAATGAAGCAATCATTTCTTCAACTTTTTTACATATTTTTGGAAAAACTTCTTCAACCTTTTCATCAACTTTTATATCAGCGTAATAATCTAATTCTGTTTCACCCATGTTTATTATTATTAATTCAGCTCCATTGCTCTTAGCTATAATCGGTAATTGATTAGCTGGAGAAACTGATAGACTTGAGCCTAAAACTAAGAAGAGATCACTTTTAGATGCTAAATCAAATGCTTGCCTAATTTCTTTTTCAGGTAGCGGTTCACCAAAAAATACAACGTCTGGTTTTAAAATACCTCCACAATATGGACATATAGGGATTTTATTTTGTTTAACATCATTAAAGGCGTTTTCTATATCATACTTTCTGTGACATTGAGTGCATATGGCATATTTCATATTTCCGTGAAGCTCAATAACATTTTTACTACCAGCTTTTTCATGAAGGTTATCTATGTTTTGTGTTATAACTGCTTTTATTATATTAAGTTCCTCAAGTCTAGCTAAAGAATAATGAGCTCTATTAGGCTTTGAATCCTTAATTTTTTCATACATTTCGTTCATAAAAAGCTTCCACGTGTTTAATGGATCAGAATAAAAATGAGATATATGAAAGAGGTTAGGGTCTAAAACTTTCCATATTCCTTGGGGTCCTCTAAAATCAGGTATGCCACTTCCTGTACTAATTCCAGCCCCCGTTAATACTACAGCAAAACTTGATTTTATTAATTTTTCAGCAATTTGTTTTATTAAATCCACAGTTTCACCAAGATTTATTTATTTAAAATTAAGAATATAAACCCTTATCCAAAAACATCAAATTAAAATATCTAATCAATTATATCAAATTTTTTCTAAGGAAAACAGTATTCAATAACAAAGCGTTTCATATAACAAACTTTATTTTTAAAAATGTTTAAATTATAATTATTTTCATTTAAACCAATAAATTTTTTAAATTAAAAATTTATATATCATATATATTAATAATAAATTATGGTGAAAGAGAATGGAATCCCAAAATAAAATTCAAGTTACCCCTATGGAATCGGTTAAAAAGGCAAGTAATTCATTGGTTAAAATGGTGGTATTTCTTGTATTATATATAGGAATTTCAGCCGGAATTCAATATGTTATGACTTTGTTTAATTTATTGTCATATTTTAAATACGTTAACGCAGTACTCGTGCTAGCTTTTGGATGGTATATAGTTTTATATTTTGCAGATTTTGTATACTGGACTATGAGATCTAAATACGATCATCCTACTGCAGTTGCTTTCAAAAACATGATGAGAATTATAGGTATTGTAGCAATAATAGCAGCTGTTGTAGGAGCAGCTGTAGGAGGCATTGGAGGTCTTACAATCGGCGGATTTTTGGGCATAGTAGTAGGTTTTGCAGTACAGCAAGTAACTGGCCAGGCAGTAGCAGGTATCTTTATCTTAGCGGCAAAACCATTTAAAGTAGGGGATCATGTTAACATACTCGGTGAAGATGGAATCGTTGAAGATATAGGAGCTATGTTCACTAAAATTAGAAAACAAGACAATAGCATAGTATTAATACCAAGCTCATCAATTATAGGCAATAAAATTTATTTGCTAATACAAAAACTAACTGGCCAATAAATTTTAAAAATTAAAATGTTTAACATATTTTTTATATTATTTAAGAAATTTTTTATAAATTGTTATAAAATCTATATAAAAACAGGTTACTCTTCTCTAAAATTTGATACTTCGCTCTCTTCAACTATAGCTGGGCATATCAGCTTCGTACCAATGCTTTCTATTATTGAGAGCAAACTAATTAAAATACCATCAGATCCTTCATTCTTTAATGTTGATTTTATTTCGCTGGCAATTTTAACAGCGTTTAATATTCTTCTTCCGCTGTTAGACGCAATTCCACCTAATAGATCACTTAAAACAATCTTTAATGCTTGTGAATTTTTGTTGATTTGTTCCTTATTAGATGAAACTAAATAACTGTATACCAAGTTAGGCAATGAAATTATTAACCCATATGATATTGAATCTAATTGCTCTCCTTCTCTCTTTGATATTCTTAATATTGTCATTGATATATCTTCTGCCTCTTTCCTTATCTTTTCTAAATCATTGTTTGCATTTCCTTCATTCATAGCTATATCAACCATATCTTGAAGTCTAGAATTCAATTCCTTAATGAATTTGTTTGAATCCTCTTCTTGAGGGCTCAGCAAATCTACTTCTAATGAATCAATTCCTTCTGTAACGTTTTCCACCTTATCGTTTTCATTTAAACCCTTAACCAATTGGGAGAATGTAGCTTCATCCAACCCCTTAACATTTATTATTAGTTTTTTGTATCCATGAATATAGGCACAATCAGATATGATTTTTGGGCCAGCTATTTTTGCAATCCCATTGTATTTTATTGATACTGTTTCCGCTTTAATAACAGCTTTATTATCAGATGGTATAAGTTTTAAATGATCCCCTTCTTCTAATATCATTAATTCATCTCCTACCTTTAAACCAAGCTTTTTAGCCCATTGCTTTGGCAAAGTAACTATTAAGCTAGAACCTCCCAATCTTTGTATTCTCCTAGTTGAATTCAGGCTCATACCTGTTCCCCCAAATATATACAGTATAGATCCCCCTTTATATCTTTAACGCCGTTAAATTAAATAAAAAATATTTCTAACAAAAATAGCATTTATCGATTTTAGTATACTATTACGTATAATTTTATGAGTTATATCGCTTAATATTTAATCCCTAAACACTATTTAATAAAATGAGGCGGTTCAATTGAATACATTGGAAATAAGATGGCACGGCAGAGGGGGCCAAGGGGCAGTTACTGCTGGAGAAGTATTAGCATCTGCTGCAATAATAGAAGGAAAATATGCATTGGCATTTCCTGAATTCGGAGCTGAAAGGAGAGGTGCTCCTGTTAGAGCGTATACAAGAGTTACAAATAATCCAAATATACCCAGAACACCAATAGAAAAACCTGATGTAGTTGTTATTCTCGATAAAAGTTTATTAAAGCATGAATATATTGAAGGCTTAAAGCCTGGAGGTTATTTTATTGCAAATACTCCTCTAAAACCTGATGAATTAATAAAAAAGCTTAACTTACCAAACAGTTTTAATGTTTCAACAGTAGATGCAACAAGTATTGCATTAAAATGGCTTAAAGCTAATATAGTAAATACTGCTATTTTAGGTGCAGTTATAAGAACTACAAATTTATTGAAAATTGAAACAATAATTAACGTTATTAAAAGCAGGTTCCCAGGAAAAATAGGGGAAGCTAATGCTATGGCAGTACAAGAAGCATTTGAAAATACAATAGTTATGAAGTTGCAGGAGGCGATTTAAATGGAAAAATTGGTTTCCTTTAAAGATATGGCTCCTGGAGGCATTGTTGTAAATCCTGGAAATAGCCTAGAGTACAAAACTGGAGATTGGAAGGTATTAATACCAGTTATAAATCAAGAAACATGCACAAGATGCAGAATATGCTGGTATGTTTGTCCAGATAATGCTATTTTGGAATTAGATAAAGAATATACTACAAAGAAGAATAGAAAATACAAGGTAAGTTATGATGTTAACTCAGATTTTTGTAAGGGTTGCGGTATGTGCGCCCAAGAGTGCCCAGTTAAAGCAATAGAAATGGTGCCTGTGGAGGTGGCATAAATGGCGCTAGAAACTGTTAAGAAAGCGATACCTTTAAGCACTAACCATGCTATTGCAAACGCGGTTAAGGATTTAGATGTAGATGTAATATCAGCCTATCCTATTACTCCTCAAACAACAGTTGTAGAAAAAATATCTGAGTTTATAGCAAAAGGTGAGCTAGATGCTGAATATATACATGTTGAAAGTGAGCATAGCGCATTAAGCGCTGCAATTTCTGCTTCTCTAACAGGTGCAAGGGCTTTTACAGCAACAGCAAGTCAAGGATTTGCTTTAATGCATGAAATGCTTCATATAGCCTCAGGATTAAGAGCTCCATTAGTTATGAGCGTTGCAATGAGATCTTTAAGTGCACCTATAAGCATTTGGAATGATCAAAGCGATTTATTTAATGCAAGAGATTCAGGTTGGATAATATTGTTTGCTCATACTGCGCAAGAGGCTTATGATACCATAATACAAGCATATAAAATAGCTGAAGATCAAAATGTTTTATTACCGGTTATGGTTGGATACGATGGCTATGTAATGAGCCATACTATTGAGCCAGTTATAACGGAAAGCAGAGAAAAAGTTATCAAATTCGCTCCAAAGAAACAATATCCATATAAATTAGACCCTGATAAGCCGGTAAGCATAGGAGCAATAACACCTCCTGAATATTATTATGAATTTAAATATCAACAAGTTAATGCAGTAAACAACTCATTGCCAACTATTGAAAAGGTGGATGAAGAATTTGGTAAGACTTTTGGGAGGAGCTATGGCTTAATGGAATGCTATATGTGTGAGGATGCAGACGCACTAATTATGACAAATGCTAGTTACGCATCAACTCTTAAAGCATTTTTACCTGATATAAGAAAAGAAGGTATAAAGGTCGGGTTATTAAGGGTAAGGCTATACAGACCCTTCCCATTACAGAAGTTTATTGAATATACAAGTGATAAGAAGACCATATTGGTTATTGATAGAGCAATTAGCTATGGCGCTCCCTTCCAAGGTCCTTTAGCTAATGAAATTTCAGGAGCAATAGTTAGAGAAGGGCTTAAACTTAATTTAATAAGTGTAGTAGCAGGAATAGGGCAAAGAACAGTTGAATATGAGGACTTTTTGGCATTAGCTAGATTAGCTTATGAAGGTAAGAAGCATAAAGAAACTATATTTTATGGGGTGAGAGAATGAGCGAGACAAAGAAAGTATTAAGGATAAAGAGTTTATATGACTTGCCTAGAGAAGAGCTATTCATAAGTGGACATGGATTATGCCCAGGTTGTACAGCAGGTACAATAATGAGAATGCTAACAAAAGTAACTGGCAAAGACACTATAGTTGTTAATGCTACTGGCTGTGTTGAGGTTTCAACGACTAGATATCCATATTCGAATTGGTTAATACCATGGCTTCATTCAGCATTTGAAAATTCAGGAGCATCGGCTAGCGGCATCGTTGCTGCTATAAAGGCGATGAAGAGAAAAGGGATTATGGATAAAGATAAAGATGTTAAAGTAGTTGTTGTAGCTGGAGATGGAGGTACGGTTGACATAGGCTTGCAGAGCCTCAGCGGTATGTTAGAAAGAAAAGATCCAGTTATGTATGTATTATATGACAATGAGGCATATATGAACACTGGTATACAAAGAAGCGGTTCAACTCCTCATAGTGCTTGGACAACAACTACGCCCGCTGGGAAGGTTTGGAGAGGAGAATGGAGAGATAAAAAAGACATAGCAGGGATAGCAGCGGCCCACCATATACCATACGTTGCAACGGCAAATCCCGCATACCCAATGGATATGATAAATAAGTTTGCGAGAGGTTTAGAGGTTTTAAACGAAGGCCCATCGTTTATACAAGTATTAATGGCATGCACAACTGGTTGGCGTTTTGACCCTGCTTTAGGTATAACTATATCGAGATTAGCAACAGAAACAGGTATATTTCCTATATACGAAATAGATCATGGAAACTTTAGAGTAACTTTTCCTATAATGAAAAGAAAGCCAGTTAAAGAATACTTAAAGTTGCAAGGAAGATTTGCCCACTTAACGGATGAAGAAATTAATGAAATACAAAAAATGGTTGATCAAAAAGTAGAGACAATAAATAAAATGGCAGGTAAAACAGTTATAGGGCCTGTAGGCTAATAAATAATAAAAGAATAACATTTCCCTTTTAATCAGTTAAATCTCTTCTTCATTTTCTTCTGACCCACTTTTTCTACACAAATTTTTAAGCACTAATTTTGTTATAGAATCGTATTGTAATGATTTTGCGCTAGTATCGACCTCTATTATAACTGGTAAATCTATATCATCGTATCCCATTATCCTTTCCTTAACAACTCCTATTTCAGGTTCAGAAGTAATTGTTGGCATAAAAGCTACATAGCCATTATTATTAACACCTTCAACCGCTCCTCCAACCAATACAACTGGTAAATCGGTTTCTTTACTTCTAACAGCTAAAAAGTTATTAATGCTTTCAATATCTAACGTCAATATAGAGGTCTCACTTTCACTTTTCATTTTAAAAAACCTTGACTCATAAGGTAACATTGTACCAACTATAACATTTGCACCCATATAACTTAAGGCTTTAAATATTTCAGGATATCCTAAGTCTTCATCTATAAAAACTCCAACATTTGCATTTTTCTTCTTAATATTGAAGATTTCTACATTTTTACCTGGTGTTAAACCGTTTTCATCTTCAGCTTTTGTTATAGCAATTTTTCTATATTTTCCTGCAAGCTCTCCTTGAGGATTGCTAGCAAATACAGTCAAATAAAGTCTGGGACCAGCTCTCTCTACTATTGGCCCGGCTATTACATAAATTCCAAATTCGTGCGACCATTTGGATACCGACATAAATGTTTGGTTTTGCTGTATTTCTGATTCGTTAAGCCTTTCAGCATAATTTTTTAGCATATTCTTCACTTTTTGATTTGGATAATAACCTACTATAGGTCCAGTTAATGGATATGCAGGTAAATAAATTAAATCAATATCATCATGATCTATAATAACTCTATTTATTATTTCTTCAAGCCTCTTCATATTTGTCCTTCTTGCTCCAAGCTTTATCCTTGTATGAAGTATGGCCATCTTTAGCACATTATTTCACCCTTATTAGTATTACCGCCTTCTTAAAATAGATTTGGCATGCTACATTAAAAATATTGCAGGGGGAAATATTTAAATAACTCTAAAACATAAAAAACTTTTAATCTATTAATTTATTATTTTTATCAACAAAAAAACAAGATAATAAAAAACAAGGAAAACAAATTAAATTTTTAAATTAATATTATTAATAGTTATTCGTTTATTTCTTTTCAGCAGCACCTTCTGACTTCTTTTCTTTCTTGCCCTTTGCCATTCTAATTCACCTGGGCCTTTTGGCCTGATTTTAATAGTCTAAAATTGTATTCTTAAGACTTTATAGCACTAGATAGGTAGAGAGCTCAGGTAATATCATTGAGAACTATAAACTCCTGTACTACGTAAAAGAGGAATTTTAGAGAGAATTTTCATGATGTATTACAATTTTTATTTATAATGTACCAAGGCATTTCTATTTCAGATCTTTCTAAATATTTTAAATAATATTCTTTACTATAATTACCTTCATAAAATTCAACTGGTATTGGATTTCCATCGCTATTTATTATATAGCTTATAGAATCACTTAATCCATATAAAATCCTACTTGCCCTGGCCTGTTGTGTGTTCCCAATTTTATTTATGCTCTTGCTTATAACAAGTAGATCCTCTTTAACATCACCATTAATCAATTCTTTTTTTACATTATCATATGATTCCTTTGCTTTAATTAACAAATTATAAAATTCTTCTTTATTTGATGCTTTTTTTAAAACATTTAATGCATTTGTTTCTGCATACTTTATAATATCGGGCACATTTTTCCTTACAGCATTTATTCCTTTTATTTTTAATGTACCATCATCCTTTAAACCATAATATCTGCCAGCTGAGCCCAAACATCTTTCAGTATATGGGAAAACAAGCCAAAGAAATTTATCTTCGACCCTTAGCTTTATGTTAACTTCTTTACTTATAGTTTCAGAAAGTTCCTCAACGTCAATCTTAGGATTTTCTGGAATTAAAAATAGGCTATCTATGATATAATTTATTACTTTATATCCATTTTTATTAGAAATCTCGTATGATTTTTTCATTATTTCTCTAGCTATATATGTAACACTTTCATATGCCGAAACGCTCCCAAATAAACTATTCCTATAGCCTAGATATCCAAAGCCGGTTACCAATATCCATTTTATTGCATCAAACCTTTCTTTAAAAATTAAGTCTTTTTTATAGGGTCTTATCTTTTCTCTCCTATCTATAAGCCTTTTAAGTACGCTCGGAACTAAGCCTTCTTTATCAAAGCAAACCTTATGACCTATAGCATTAATTTCATATTTGATACAATTATTTTTGTTAACTGTTTCTGCAGATAAATTGTTTAAAACTATTATGTTAGGATAAAGGCTTGAGAAATCTAGTTGATAAACGTTAAAATAAACTCCGGGTTTCGGTATAAATGTTGCTCCTGCTCTATCGGCATCCTTCATATCACCAAGTTTCCTCCAAGGTTCTACCCTTTTAACCTTCTTTATTTCGTAATGCCTTTTAATTGCTTCTAATGCTTCAGCAGAAGTTAAAATTTTTCCAATAGATGAATTGCTTGCCTGCCTTAATGTAAGGCCTGAAATCCTTGACCACTCTATTAGACCGTAAATTCCCACAAGGGGTTTCTGTATTAAAATAAAACCTTGACTTTTTATTTCATTTAAAGAATTTACATCTGCCATGACTATACTTATTTCGTTTTCTTTTATTATATCGTAGAGCTCTTCTATGTTCTCAATAACAAAATCATCTTTATTATTTATGCTCACTTTATAATATTTTATGTCATACCAAGATGCTTCCTTCCCATATTTATTCAAAGAAGTCACATATGCATATCTTATTTCAGGTAATTTATATAAAGGATCATCACTGTCTCTCATCTCAAGGGTATTCGTGTCATATAAATAGCCTGGACGCAAACTTTTTTCTCTAAGAATAAGATTTATTTCGTCTGGAAAATTATTAACATGTACTCCTAAACCGTTTTCTTCTATTCTTTTAATAAACTTACTGCTGCCCAAATACTTTATTTTTATTATTGGTCTTTTGAAGTCGTAATATGGAGGTAAAAACCATTCTTCTTCCATTATTTCATAAATAAAACTAAGCTTGTTTAATACATTATATAATTCTATACTAGTTGGCTCTATATAAGCTATTCTATGAGCCTTAACATTTATTTCTTCTATTTTATTGCTTAAGAAATATAAAGTTAAAACTCCTTTATCATATCTTGCATCTAAAAATAGTCCTTCCACTATTTACACCTTTTAGCTAAATAAACTATTAAACCTAAGATTATAGGTTCTAAAGGATCATAAAGTCCTTCGAATTGATAATAACTTATTAAACTATAGGCCTCTTTAATTATTTCTTTTACTTTATCCTTATCTTCATAATCCATGTAATTAGCTATCTTTAATAACTTGTTTATTTCCTCTTCTACAGCCATTCTTGTAGAAGGTGTTGTCCTACCCATAATCTTTCATCTCCAAGTTCCTTATAAGAGATATAGGAAGCCTTGGGTACAGACTTAGCGTAATGCTTTATTAAAACCGCTTCAACCCCATTTCTATAAGGGATTACTCTAACTATTGAATGCAATATGTGATGATGGAATTTGCCCCCCTCAGGCAAGAACCTTCCTAAAGAAGTTTCTCTATTAAATATAATTGTTATTATGCCTTTTGATGAGTTCTCTTTTATTGCACCCGTTATAGGTGTTAAAAGTTTGTAATTTAATGGGCTAGTCGGCGAGAAAAGATAAGGATCTATTATAACTAAGCTATCTAATCCTTCTACTCCCTTTATTAGATCTGGTATATCATACCTCCTAAAGGCCCTTGATATGTATATGTTATCAAAATTCCCCCTAAGTATTTTTACCATCTTCCTTATAAAATAAGGGTCCAAATTTCCATAATCTTGTATATAAATAACGCCTACCCTTCCATATCTAGATAAGGAAGCTATTGTTACATGAGAAATAGATAAAACTATATTCCAATTGCCATAAATCTCTATTATTTCACCTTTATTAAATGGTCTTAAAAGGGAATCTAAAGACTCTATTCCAGTTAAGTTATCCATATCTAAGCCCTGATTAAATTATTTAATAGAATTAATCAGAATTTCACTATAATTTATAATATGAGGGAGAGGTAAATGAAAGTATTGTTAAAAACCTGGCTTCCTTATTTTTAAAACATCTTTATTAACCAAAGTTATTGGTACATCACCATTATAAAACATTTCTAAATTCTTATAAACCAAATCAGCCATCTTTGCCCTAGTCTCATGAGTTGCACTTCCTATATGAGGTAACAATACTATATTGTCTAAGTTAACTATAGGATTTTTAGGATCTAAGGGCTCTGAAGGATAAACATCTAATCCTGCCCCCGCAATCCACCCCTCTTTTAATGCTTTATATAAGGCATTTAAATCAACAACTTTTCCTCTAGCAGTGTTTATTAAAAAAGCAGTTTTTTTCATAAGCCTTAAAAGCTTTTCATCAACTAAATTATATGTCTCATTAGTCAGAGGAACGTGCAAAGATATTATATCACTTTCTTTAAAAAGTGTAACCAAATCCACATATCTTGCTCCAAGATCTTCCATTTCTTTATGCCTATTCCTACTATTGTAAAGAATTCTCATATCAAAACCCTTTGCTCTCTTAGCTACTGCGTAACCGATTCTTCCGCCGCCTACTATTCCCAAAGTTTTACCATAGACGTCGTAACCAAGCATTAATGTAGGATGCCATGCGGAACCTAATAAAAACCATTTACCACTCCTAACAAATTTATCAGCCTCCACAATTCTCCTTGATACAGATAAAATTAATCCCCATGCTATATCTGCTGTTGCATCTGTTAATACATCTGGTGTATTTGTTACATAAACTCCATGCTTTGTCGCACATTCTAAATCTACATTATCAAATCCAACAGCGTATTGCGCTATAATTTTAAGTTGAGGAGATAAAGATTCTATTATATCGCATGTTATTTTATCCTCTAAAGTAGTTACCAAGGCATCAAAACCCTTAGCGTTATTTATTATTTCCTCTTTACTTGGGGGCACAAATTTTGGCCAAATAGAAACAGTAAATAATTGTTTCATCTTTTCAGTCGCTGGGAAGGGGATTTCTCTAGTAATAAATAACTTAGGCATTTTTCTCGCCCAAAAAACAAGAGAGTTAAGAATTTATAAGATTTTTATAATTCTTTTATTGGTAGGTAAGAGTTGATCAAAAACATTAAGAAAGCTATTGTAATAATGATCATAATAATGGCTTTAATATCATTTAACATATCTAAGAGTTTTACATATGTAGAAAATAATATATATGTTGATAATGCTGGAGATTTGATATCTGTTAGCATAATTAATATTACTTCACCACCCGAGGTAATAGTCATACCAGCTTATCAACCATCTGCATATATAGCATATTATGTTAATAATTATCAAACTATGCCAGTAGACTTCAATGGAACGGATTTAATAGTTTTAGCAAACGAAACAGGATTATTAAATGTAACTTACCTTTCTTTAGCTTCTACTAGCAAACAAGGAATAATTTGGACGTTAAACATAAGTGAGAATTATTATACAAAAATATTTTTACCGCAAAACTCTATACCAATAAATATTAATCCAACACCTATATCAGTTTATTATTCATCTAATTCACCCGTAATATTAATGCCTCCCGGAAAAATATTTATTCAATATAGCCTGTCTACCCAGCAATTGGCTCCGCATAAAACAAACAATTATATATATACCATAGGTATAATTATTTCTATTATTATAATTATTATTATAATTTTAACATTAATAAAAAATAAAAGAAAAAAAGAAAAAGTTGAAATACAGGAACTTGATGAAAGAGATAAACAAATTTTAAATGCAATCAAAAAGCTAGGGGGAATTGCTACAGCTAATCAAATTATGAATGAAACTAATATACCAAAGACACCTCTATACAGGAGACTTTCAAAGCTTGTTCAAATGGGATATATAGAAGAAGTTGTATATGGAAAAACAAAAAGCTACAAATTAAAGGATCAATAAAGATATTCAAGTTTTCTGGCTAAGTTATCTAAAAATCTTAGCCTTTTAGGTGTTGGTGGATGAGTGGCGATTATTTCTTCTCTTGGATCTGTTTCTTTGTTCTTTAATTCTTCTACAACATCGTCTATATCATCTATATGAATTCTTGTATGAGGCGAGTCAATACTAAAGAAAAATCCCCCCTGTATTTCAACTAGAGGAGCTATTATAAAAAGCATTTGAGCAGTTGAGCTATTTTTGGCTTGCCTTCTGAGCCTAGCACTTGAATCATACATCACTTCTAGTCTAGCTAATGCCCTTTGAAGCTTTTTTGGATCCCTTGTTACTATTGCGCTATTTGCATCTGCATAATATTCTCTTAATCTATTAAAGTGAGCAACTAAAAATCTAAACAAAACACCGGCAGCAATCAAGACTATACCAACGATTAATAGCAATACGTTACCACTAACTTGGTTTCTTTCTCCACTGCTTCCTCCACCTAATATACCGTTCCATATTAATATTTGCCCTAGATAATATACAGCTAAAGGTATTAGGCTCAACGCTAGTATAAAAGTTACATCTCTATGTCTTAAATGCCCTACCTCATGACCTAATACTGCCTCTAATTCATCTTGAGGCATGATATTAATTATTCCTCTGGTGACTGCAACAAAGTTACCTGTTAGTGGACTTCCATACGAAAACGCATTTGGTATATTTACTTCTGCTATTCTCAATTTAGGAACTTTTATATTACTCTTTTTAGCAACATTTTCTAAGCTTTTCTGTATATCTATTTCTTCTTGTGTTTTTGGTGGATGAGCTTTATACATTAAGTTAATTAAATATGGTGAGAAAAGCCATTGAAATATTATTATTAAGGCAGTTAAAATCACTGCTCCCATAACAATTGAATCTGCAATAAGAGGCAATCCAAAAGCATAGCTAAGTATCTCAGCGGTCCCAATAAAAACTCCCAATCCAGCTAATATAATTGATATAGCTGAAATAATCATTGAAGCTCTCAAGCTGGATAGGCTTTCTGGTTCTTTACTTACTATTTTTGGAGCAGATAATGTTAATATAGCAACTATTACTCCACCTACAAGCGATCCTATTACCATTACCCACCAGTAGACTAGCATGAA
Source organism: Caldisphaera sp. (assembly GCF_049974385.1). Lineage (NCBI taxonomy): Archaea > Thermoproteati > Thermoproteota > Thermoprotei > Acidilobales > Acidilobaceae > Caldisphaera > Caldisphaera sp. The sequence continues at coordinate 18,676 of NZ_JBMFIW010000002.1, forward strand.
TCCAAGTATTCCTCCTATTATCATTTTCTCTACCTAACCTATATCTAATTTGTAAGGGAGTTAAACCTTTTTATTAAACAAATATAATAGAAACAAAGAAGTGAGAAAATGATAATAGAAAAGGAAAAAGAAGATGATATTTGCAAAAAAATTAAACCCATAATTATTGTATCGGGTCCTCCAGGATCAGGAAAGTCTACCTATGCAAAAAGGCTTGCAAAGGATCTAAATCTTAAATATTATACTAGCGGCCAAGCCTTCAGAGAATTAGCTAAAGAATTAAATATTGATTTAATAGAATTAAATAAAATTGCTCAAAATAATCCTGAAATAGACCTAAAAATAGATAAAAAAACATTAGAAGAAGCAAAAAATGGCTGTATAGTTATAGATTCTCATTTAGCGGCATGGATATTAAAGGATTTATCAACCATATCTATATATGTTAAGGCAGATCTAAAAAGTAGGATTAAAAGATTACAGCTTAGAGATAATAAAGACATAAACTATTCCATAGAAGAGGCTGTATACAGAGAATATACTCATTATAGGAGATTCAAAGAATATTATGGAATAGATATAAGAGATCTTTCTATATTTGATTTAATAATAGATACAACAAATCTTAGTATTGATGACGCCTATGATATTATTTTAGAAACCGTTAAGAAAATGTTAAAACTTTAAAAAACATTAATGTTTTTGTATTAGCCTACTCTTTACCAAGGCAAATTTCTATACTGCTTACTCTCCTAGTTCTTTGTTGGTTTGTTTGTGGATCATTGACAGTTATTTCATGGCTACCTACATCAATGTTTTTGACCTTGACATTTTTAGCGAATCTGCTTCTAACAATTTCAACAGTATCAACAGCTTTTGTTATGTTTCTTCCTCTTGCCTTTACTACGACAGCGCTAACATTTTGCTCCATTAGTGTTGTCAAAACGGCTAACACGTAGTTCATAACAGGCTTTTTACCAACTCTAACCTCAGGTGAACCTTCGCATACCATATTTTATCCCCAAACTATTCTTGTGCTGTTTATTCTTAGAAACTATTAGTGATATAAAAGCTTTTTGCTCTAATTTGCAGGAAACAACTTGCATTGAAAAACTAAATATTACAATAATATAAAAAATAAAAATTTAAAGTATAGAATAATAGCGTATAAAAAGCTCTACTTAATATATTAAATAAAGAGTTCTTCTTCATTTAAACTTTAAAACTTATTCATTTACTAAAAAAGGCGAACAACAATAGGTGAAAATTAATGGAAAGAAAATCAAGATATTTGATAACTATACTTGCTATAGGGCTAATATTAACAAATGCTCTATGGGTTGTTTCATATTATCAAATTAATAATTCTTTAAACAGATATAAAGAAGATCTAAATCAATCTTTAGCAACACTTAATAACGCGTCTAAAGTAATAAATTATTATCAAACAGAGTTGAATGCAACAAAAAAACTGTTGAACATTACTACGACTTTATTATCTTTGTATAATAAAACCCTTACTATAGAAATAGCTAAAGACAAGCTTTCTCTCTTAAATAATAGTCTAACAGAGTATAAAATAGCTAAATATTCATTTAGCAGTGCTATTAACTTAACCTTAGGGGCAATACAAAATCAAACCGGTAAGTATAACCTAACTTTAGCAAAAACTTACATAAACATAACATATCTAGCCTTAAATCAGATTTTATTTAATGGCAACCTAATGAACTTATCAAGTAATTTTACTTCCAATATTACACATGCAATAAGCCTAGTTAACTCTGTTAGCAATATTATCAATAATTTATCTAACGGCGGAAAACCTACAGTAGGCGATGTAACAACATTAAATAATGCATTGATCTTATATAATTATTACCTGTTAAGCTCTGAGTATGTAATGATAAAAAATATTTATAAATAAAAATTATAATTTATTCAGAATATTTTTCAAATATTGAATAACATAATAAAGTCTCTTCAACATTGTTTACAATTCTTGCTATATTTATTATAGTTGACAACAAATATCCAAAAATTCCTGATGTATTTTCAATTATTTCCTTTAAATCTTCCTCTAGACCTAAAATAGTTCTGAGCTTCCAATAAGCCTCTTCCTCTTTCTTTATGCTTGGCGGATTAATACTTGATGTAGAAGTTACTATAGAAACTTCTAGAAGCTGCAATAAGAACTTGATCCTTTCCTTTTCATCTTGGTCTAGGTAATCTGAAAGGTTAACCAAATCAAGGGCAAGCCTATATAATGAATCGTTTGCTAATATTAATAAACCAACTGCAGCTGACAATAACCTATTGACATGTTCATCATTTAAACCTTGTCCATGACCTTTACTTGCTATCCTTAACAACTTATAACTATAGGATTTCATTTCCTCGTAATTTGATTCAATTTCTCCACCAATTAATTTTGCACCATCTAGGTGCATTGTTAGCTTTGATAATAGAGAGCTTAAGCTTCTCCCGTAAATTAATAAGGTATCTACAACATTAACTGGTCTATCCTTAAAATTGATAGCAAATTCATATTCGCTAAGCAAACCTGACTCAGTAAATGGAAGCTTTTCCGCAACTTGGCTTACTTTTTCTAATACATCATTTCTAAATGGCCTATTAGAATATAAAACTATTGAATCTAAGCCAGAAATATAAGAACATAAAACTATTCTACCAGCATGCTTGCACACATTATTATGCTGGGTAGAAAAAGATGCTTTTAAAATTGAGCCATCCTCATTAGGTGAAATAATTAACCTATCACCATCCTCATAGACTGAAACTAGACTTCCAACACTAATTCTGTGTTTCCTAGCCCATGATCTAGGAATTGTAATTATCATGGAAGAAGTACCCAATTTTTGAACTTTTCTCATAACGAGTTTATCGCTATCTTCCATATCTTCTATTTCAGTCAAAACGCTCACCGTATTAATATTAGAAAGCAACAGTTTAAATATGTATACGGTTAATAAACAGCTGGAGTTATTCCGTATATATCTGTATATGCTAAAATAGAGTGATAAAAGTGGAAAAGTTTATTAACCCAAAAAATAAACATTATCTTGCCTGTGAATGCATTTGAGTGCGGCAGGCATTGAATTTGTGGATCTACAATATATTGATTTGACAGGTTTTTTAAGATCAGTAACGGTTCCCTACAAGTCATATAAAGAAAAGCTTCCGAATTTTGTCGGAGCATTTGATGGGAGCAGTGTAGAAGGTTTCGAACCTATAAACAAAAGCGATATGTTTCTTAAAGCTGATGAGAAGACTTTTTCCGTACTTCCATGGAATGACAAGAAAGCAAGAGTTTTAACAGAAATATACAATTCTTATAGCAAAAGATACCAAAAAGATCCAAGATATATAGCCAGTTTAGCAACAAATTATATAAAAGAACAAGGCTTCTCTCCATTAGTTGGAACTGAAGTTGAGTTCTTCCTTTTTAATTCAGTAAAAATAAACGTAGAAAACCCAATAAAAGGTATTGGCTATAACTTGAATTCAATAGAACAACCATGGGACAACGATAGTCTATCTTTAAGGACTAAAAAGGCTTATCATTTTTCACAGCCAAACGATAAACTTGCTGAAGTAAGAGAAAAAATAATAAATTCATTTAACAAAATGGGGTACGATTTTGAGGCATCCCATCATGAAGTTGCTGTTTCACAAAACGAGATAGGCGTTAAAGCTGGAGATCCTCTATTTGTAGCTGATGAAGTGATAACATTTAAATATGTTGCAAGAAACATATCATTAGAAAATGGATTAATACCTGTATTTATGCCAAAACCGTTATTTGGAGATAATGGAAGCGGTCTTCATTTTCATATAAGCCTTTGGGATTTAGATATGAAAGAAAACTTGTTTTTTGATCAATCGTCAAATGATTTATCTCAACTAGCTAGATACTTTATTGGAGGAATTCTATATCATGGAAAAAGCCTAGCAGCAATTGTTGCACCCACTACAAATAGCTACCATAGGCTTGTTCCAGGATATGAAGCTCCTGTTTATTTAGTATGGGGTCATAGCAATAGAAGCGCTGCTATAAGAATTCCAGCTACTGGAGGAAGAAGCAAATTGACGAGGATTGAATTTAGAAGTCCTGACCCTACATGCAACCCATATCTTGCATTATCAGCCACATTGCTAGCAGGTATTGATGGTATCAAAAAGAAAATTGACCCTGGAGATCCGTATGAAATGGATGTGTACGAAATACCTAAAGAAAAGCTTTCAGAAAATGTAAGCGTATTGCCAAAGAGTTTAGATGAGGCTTTAGATGAATTAGAAAGCGATAATGAATATCTCCAACCGGTATTTAGCAAAGAATTAATTAATAGCTATATAGAAATCAAAAGAAAAGAGAGCGATACAATAAGGATGATGCCAAACCCATATGAAATATATATGTATATAAATATTTAAATAAATTTTTTATAATATTTGTTTATGCTGGTTCCATGTGTATTATTTGTGTCGGACAACTCTGAACAGCTGCTTCTACACAATCCTTTAAATCATCTGGAACAAATCCTTCATTTATCTTGTTCGGATCTTTTCTCCATTTGGCAATTATATTAGCTTTTCCATCTACATCTGACATTTCAAAGACGTCTCCACAAAGGCTTACACAAACCATATCAGCTATGCAATTATCCCTAGGTTCTTCCCAAACTCTCAAAGTCATATCAAATCACCTGCAGCATTTGTTACTTGTTTTTGTATTAGTATAAAAAGTTTTTAGTATCTTTTATAATGAATTATAAAACTCTTATAAAAATATACTTAATAACAAATTTAATCTACGCTTTTTACTATATAATAAAGGTGTAAAGAGTTGAGTTATTCATCAGAAGAAGAAATATTAGGATATCAATTCATAGAATATGGTCAACTCGGTAAACCAAAGTATTTAATCTTGGGTTTGCCAGATGCTGGCATAGTTGGTCCAATAGCTGCGAGCCATATAGTTAGATCATTAAAGCTTCCAGACGTCTTAGGAATAGAAAGCTACGGTTATATACCACCAGCTGCTATAATTCAAGGCTCTTCTATAAAATATCCGATGAGAATATATTCTAATGGAGAAGTATCAGTTTTAATTACTGATGTTCCACCTGTTCCTTCAGGTATTGTACCACTAGCATCAGCCATTGTTGAGTTTTCTAGAAAGAGAGGAATAGATCATATAATAAGCATAAGCGGTATAGGAAATCCATCAAGAGCTGAGATCGATAAACCAAATGTCTATTATTTAACAACAACTCAAGAATCTCAAAAACTAATAGAGCCTTTTTTAAATGACTTGAAACCTTTTCCAGATGGCATAATAGTTGGGCCATATGCTATTATATTAAAAGAGTCTGTAAGAAGGAAAGTCAACAATCTTTTATTATTATCAGATGCATTTACAGAGATACCTGATCCTGAGGCAGCAGCAGAGATAGTCAAAATAATATCATATTTAATAAATGTAAAGATAGATATTTCACAATTATTGCAAGAAGCCGAAACATTAAGGCTTAGGTTACAAGGGTTAGCCAAAGAGACAAACGATGTATTGGCAAAAGTAGGAAAGGGATATGAATACAGAACACCCCTAATATATAGCTGAAAGGGGTGTCATAATTGTCATACGACTATTTCGAAAACATAAGGAAGAAAATGCTAAAAATGCTAAAAGATATGATGAAAGAAACTGATGAAATTGATGCTTGGTTTGAAGGTTTGCTAAATGACTTGGAGGCTTCTTTAAATCCTAGCCAACTCTTTAACGAGAGATTTAATGAAGCATCAAAAGGTTATTTAACGCCAATAATAAGTATGCATGATTTTAATAATGAGCTTCTAATAACAATTGATCTCCCAGGAAGCGACCCTAATACAATAGACATAGAACTTTTGCCCGATAAAATAACAATTGATGCCCAAATAAAAGAAGAAGTAGCTAAAAATGCCTTTGGTCAAGCATATTGGGCAAAAAAGATTAACAAATACAAAGGAGTTTATCCTTTACCCTATTTAATAGATCCGAAGTCTGCAAAGGTCACTAAAAAGAATGGAATGATAATAATAAAAGTAAAAAAGTCAAGTCAATAAAACTCATTTGTTATCTAGGGATTCGTTTAGAATTTCTGCAATATCTTTAACGTTGAATCCAAACTTACCTGATTCTCCTCTGAACATTGTGTTACAGAAAGGACAAGCAACAGCAACAACCTTGTTATCGGAATCTCCTAATGTTTTTGAAGCTTCTTCTGCTCTCATTGTTGATATTCTTTGCCCTCTCTTAATTTCATAAAATAGTTGTCCTCCTCCACCTCCGCAACAAAAACTGTTCTCCCTATTTCTAGGCATTTCTTTAATTCTTAGTCCATTAACTTTATTAATAACCTCTCTTGGTTCATCATAAATTCCATTCCACCTACCTAAGTAACAAGGATCATGATATGTTATTACATATCTTAACTCTTTGTTTGGCTTTATTTTTCCTTCCTTGACTAACTTTGACAGAACTACGCTATGATGTTCAACTTCTAGTTTTTCTAATAAATCTACATAGCCTTTTGTTGATTCGTCCTTAAGTAAATAGCTCTTGTATTTCTTATAATTGTTCTTAAAGTTGTTAAATCCGTGAGGGCAGTTGAGCAAGAGTTTTTTAAATTTATATTTATTTAACATCTCTAAATTCATTTTTATATACTCTACATATAAAGCTTCATCTCCAATACTTCTTGCAGGTTCTCCACAACAGCCTTGCTCAACAGGTATACCAACTTTATATCCTGCGTCTTTCAATATCTTTATAACTGACTCTGCAACAGGCCTTATCCTAGGATCAAAGCTTGTAACACAACCAATCCAATATAAATAATCATATTCCTCGCCTTCCTTTGCAATTATTTCATCTCCAAACTTTTGTGCCAATTCATTAAACCATTGTTCCTTATCTACTGGATTCATACCCATAGGATTACCAGTTTGTTGTAATCTATATAATGCATTTAGTGCATCTTCAGGTATATCTTGGGAGCTTGTACTTATCATTCCTCTTCTCAAATCTATTATAGTATCTAAATGATGTATAGTAACAGGGCACTCATAAACGCATGCTCCACAAGTAACGCAACTCCATATTGCCTCAGGATTTACTTGAATTACTTTATTCCCTATTACATTTTCATCCCACATACCCTTATGAATCATATTATTCATATTAATAATCACATCTCTTGGCGATAATATCTTACCAGATATATTTGCTGGACATGCATTTGTACATCTCATACAGCTCGTGCATGCATCATAATCGATCCTTTGTTTCCAAGAAGTATCTGATAACTTAACTATTCCTATAGGCTTTCCTTTTTCTATCTTTTCATCTATATCAACAACAGGTTTAATCCCGTCTGGTATATTTCCTTCTCTTTGTAGAGATACATTTACTGCAGCAGGGTATATATGCCATAGATTAGTGTATGGTATTAATGCCATAGCTAACATAGCTAAAGACATGTGAAATAGCCATAAACCTCTATAAATAACCTCTAGCTCTGATATAGGCACAGTTCTTGACCATAAAAATACAAGATATCCTATAGGATCAAACCAATAAGATTCCCATGTGTATCTATACCCAACTGCTGCAATGCCATCAACTAAAAATCCAGTTATTAAAATTACTAAAAGCATTCCTAAAACCAAGTAATAATATGGATCTTGAGGCAAATTCTTAGTTAACTTGAGGGATCTCCTTATTATTGCTATTATTATCCCAACTATTGCAATAATACCTGCTATATTTGCAAGAAGCTTATATATATATAACGTGTCGCCTGTTAAAAAGACTACTGTATGAGAGTTAACAGCCCTAAGAGTTGTCGTAACGGCTAGCCATCCAATACCATAAAATATCAACGCGTGCATTGTCCCTGGAAATCTTTTCCTTAATATTTTCCATTGAAATATAACATATTTAATAAAGTTTCTTACGATATAGCTTAAAGACGGCCATTTTATTTTTTCATTTCCATAAGTCCACCTTTTATAACCGACATATGCTGAATACAAAAGAATTATGGCAACTATCGTACCTAATCCATAAACTAAAGCTTCATAACTCTGTACCCAAACGAAGTCATATATGCCTATATATGTCAATCTTTACACCTTGTTCACTTTAATTTTATTTGAAATTACTATAAAAACCTAAAACATTAGAGTCTTAAAGATAAATATTAAGATAAATTTAAATATATAAGAAAATTTTTATTTAATAAATTTTTATTTAATAAAACAATTTTAATTCTAACCTGCTATTATATTACGGGTGCAGGCCCTGGTATCAAAAAAGAAAACAAATATTGACGACTTTATGGAAGATCTAAAGAAAAAAATGGGCTCACATCAAGATAACAAAAAAGAAGAGAACATAAACAATGCTGACAAAAATAAGAAACGAGCTAAGTTTAAAGATTTAACTGATTATATGTATGGCAATGATAACTCTGAAAACACTAAATTAAAATCAACAAACGATGCTATACAAAAAGAAGAGAACATAATAAAGCAAGAAGAGATAAAAAAAGAAGAGATAAAAAATTACCAAGAAAACTTTAGTATTATTAATGAAAATAAAGAAATATCTAATTGGTGGCTATATCAAGAAAACAAATACTATAGCAATGCCTCAGGATATCTATTAGAAGTAAGATACGAGGGTGATATAGGTAAAGCTGTTGCATTAATTTATGATGTAAATGAAGGGAAAATTAAAAAGTGGGTCGACAAAACTGGTCATAAGCCCTATTTGTTAACAGATATGAGACCTGATGAGGGAAGTAAATCACTTATAGACCTAAGCAAGTATAAATCATTTAGTAACTACGCATATGTAACAAAGAGAAATCCATTAACAAATACTGATATAAAATTAACAAAAATAATAATGGAAGACCCGCTATCAGTTAAAAACATAAGGAATGCATTGAAAGATAAAGGTTTTAATGTCTGGGAAGCCGATATAAAATATTTTCTAAATTATATCTATGATAACCAGTTAATTCCAGGAATGCCTTATGATGTCAATGATAAATGGGTTAAAAAAGCCTCAAAAATAGATAAAAGTATGTCTGATTTAATAGATAAGAGCTTTCCAGATAACATAAAAGAACTAGCCTATTTATGGTTACCTGTTTTGGAAGAAAAAGCACCAGATATAGAAAGAGTAGCAATAGATATAGAAGTTTACACCCCAGAAGGTAAGTTTCCGAACGCCGATGAATCTTTTTATCCAATAATTTCTATATCATTAGTCGATAACAAAAACAACAAACAATTATTAATATTAAATAGAGAAGGATCAAAAATTAAAGGAAGTTTGCCTAATGCAGAAATAGAGTTCTTCGACAGTGAAAAAGCTTTGATTTTGGAAGCTATGAGAAGAATTAGCAAATATCCAATTATTATAACATTTAATGGAGATAATTTTGATATACCATATATTTATAATAGACTTATAGAATTAGGAGTTAATCCTAATGAAATACCTATAATTTTTCACCAAGACTACATAACTTTTCAAAATTCTTTGCATTTAGATTTACATAAGCTTTTTGATATAAAAGCTTTGCAAACTTATGCATTTAATAACAAATATAGAGAAAAAAGTCTTGATGCTGTTGCCGAGTCTCTCTTAGGATCTTCTAAGCTTAAATTAAGCAACAATATAAATGATATAAGTATAGACGAACTAGCTAGCTATAACCTGCAAGATGCAATATTAACAATTTCATTAACAACTTTTTCAAACAGTTTAGTTTGGAATTTGCTTATGCTATTAATGAGAATTAGTAAAATGGGATTAGAAGAAGTATCAAGAACTCAGGTTTCTGCATGGATAAAAAGTACATTGTATTGGGAACATAGAAGAAGAAACTTGCTTATACCAAATAAAGAAGATATATCAAAAGGCCATGATAAAACAAGAAGTACTGCAATAATAAAAGACAAAAAATATAGAGGTGCTATAGTTTTATCACCTCCTCAAGGTGCTTATTTTAGAGTTTTAGTTTTAGACTTTGCTAGCCTATATCCTAGTATAATTAAGAATTGGAATTTAAGTTATGAAACAGTAAATATAAACAATTGCAACGGCAACCAAGTGCAAGTACCTGAGGTTGGCCATGTAATATGCATGAGCAGAAGAGGTATTTCTAGTGAATTGGTAGGATTATTAAGAGACTTTAGAGTAAAGATATATAAAAAGAAGAGTAAAGATAAAAACATATCAGATCAGGAAAGAATTTGGTACGATACTGTACAGGCTGCTATGAAAGTATATATAAATGCAAGCTATGGAGTTTTTGGAACGGATACGTTTAGTTTATATAGTCTTCCAGTTGCAGAAAGCGTTACAGCTATAGGAAGAAATATTTTAAAAGACACTCTTAATAAATCAAAAGAACTTAACCTTCATATATTATATGGAGATACGGATAGCCTTTTCTTATGGGATCCTCCTAAGGAAAAGCTAGAAGAAATAATAAAATATGTAAAAGATAAATATGATCTCGATTTAGAAATCGATAAACAATTCAAAATAGTTCTTTTTAGTGGGCTAAAGAAAAATTATATCGGGATAGATGATTCTAATAAAGTCACAATAAAGGGACTTATTGCCAAGAAAAGCAATACACCAGAGTTTATTAAATTAGAATTCCAAAACGCTTTATCTATTTTACAAAAGCTGAACAAACCAGAAGAAGTTGAAAAAACCCTTAATGAACTAAAAGATTTAATACAACAAATATATCAGAAATTAAAGAAAAAGGAATATACCTTAGACCAGCTAGCAATTACTGTTATGTTAAGCAAAGATCTAAGTGACTATGAAAGAAACACACCACAGCATGTAAAGGCTGCACTATTATTGAAAAAGGAAGGATTTAACGTGTCTAAAGGTGATGTAATTTCCTTTATAAAAACAAAAGACAAGCTTGGAGTAAAACCGGTTAGATTAGCAAAGCTATCCGAAGTTGATACATCAAAATATGTTGAATATATAAGATCTGCATTAGAGCAGTTCTTGCTAGCTTTTGGTGTCCAATGGGATGAACTAATAGGAATTAAAAAATTATTTTAAATAAACAGCAAAAAGCAATCTTCACTCTTCAGGGTTTGGGAAGAAATCAAAAAAAAAAGAACGGAATATCTTTATTTAAATACCTTTTATAGATCTTATGAAGAAGGTGAGTAGTATGAGCTTTGAAAGGGGTAACAATTATAAGATTGTATATAGGAAATCGAATAAAGGAGAGTTTATCTTATTTAAAAGTAATTTACAACAAAAAAGGGAAAAAATACTTATAAAAATAGGAGGAAGGAATATAGACCAGATTTTTAATCAAATTGCTAAGGTTTTAAAAGAAAAGAATTTAATCGAAGATGAAAACGTATCAAACAATTACATAACTTATAAGTTAAATCAAGATATCGGTCCAATAGTTGGAGGTTTTCTAATATTAATTAGAAGGAGTAGAGAACCTTTGGAATGGATACCATACTTTGGAGACCTAATACAAGGTGAAAAATACATGGGTTCGAAGACAGTCCTATACCATTTATGGTTTTTAGGATTAGATTTAAGTCAAGATGTAAACAAAAAGCTAAACATGAAATATGAACTAAATCCAAAAGTTTTAGATAGTATAAGCGCTGGAACAAAAATTATAGCTAAAAAACTCTGGAAGATAATGAAATAATTAAAAAAGTGGATGATGACCGATTTCGGCCTGATTTGATGAAGAGCCGTGTGAGGGCTGACACATTTTATTTCTTTATGGCAAATTTAATTATTGTCCCTATAGCAACTATTGCAAGATTTATTCCTAATCCTATTATTCCTATAAATATTGGATGGCCAAACAGTACATAAGATGAAGTGCTTAAAGTCTTAAAGTGATTTGCTAGAAGAACTAAATATATAGATGTAATTAGTGAAACAAACCATCCAACAATTAATGAATATTTTTCTAATTTATTTGTAAGCAGGCCTATAAAAACTGCGGGCAATGTTGTTAATATTATAATACCACCTAGGAGTTGAAGCTGAACGGCGTAAGTCAGTGGAGTTAAAAACACAAAAGCTAACGCTATAAACTTGAAAGCGACAGAAGCCCATTTTGATATTTCAGTTTCTGCTTTGGGAGAAAGATCCTTCTTTAAAGGTTTAATTATATTTCTAGTTAATAGATTAGCCTGGGCTATGGCCATTATAGCAGCTGGAACAAGACCTCCAACGAATATACCCAATAAAATTATCGCAGCAAACCATTGAGGAAATGCTGTTACAGCAATAGCCGGTATCGAGGCTAAACCTGATAATACCTTTGTTATATTTAAAGCAGCAGGATCCGAATAAACAAAGATTCCCATTATTGCAAGTATTGCTAAACCAATTCCGTATATAGGTAATAAGGCTGTACTCATTCTTAATTTTGATTTAGATTCAGCGCTTAGAGATCCGTTTACAGCATGCGGATATAAATATAGGGCAAGCGCGCTTCCTATGAACAAACTAACGTATGCTGAAGCGAATGTCGGCTTAAGAGCTTCCAAGCCTGATACAAAACTATGTGCTTTTGCTGCATCAGTAAAAGCTGTAGTAAAACCTCCATATTTTAATGGAACTACAACAATTAAAGCTATAACTGAAATCCATATTAAAACATCCTTAAAAACTGCCGCAAGAGTTGCACCTCTTAAACCGCTAGTATAAACAAATGCTGCTAATATAATGAATGAAATTATTAGTGCCCATTCAGATACAGCTTTTATTCCCGAATAACCAAATAACATAACACTGAGAACAGCTCTCATACCGTCTATTTGTAAAGCTATATAAGGTAATTCTGCTATTATTCCTGTTAATGCAATAAGTACTGCCAAGGTTTTACTATTGAAAACATCTTGAACGAAATCGGCAGCTGTTATATAGCCTTTTTGTCTCGATTTTTCCCACAAAATTGGCATAAAAAGCATTGCTACAGCAAACGTAATAGAAACATATGGAACCGCAAAGAAAGCAAGGCTACCAGATGCGTACTCTAATGAAGGTATTGCTACAAATGTATATGCCGTATATATATCGGCCCCTACTAAAAACCAAACTAAGAAAACTCCAAGCTTTCTACCAGCTAAAGCCCACTCGTGAAGTTGACTTAAGTCTCCTTTTCTCCATCTAGACCCATAAAACCCCAAAAAGACAAATACCACAAACAGTGCCCAAAACACTATCCAACCTTCAAGTCCAAATGCCATTATTTCTCACCTTTTATCCCATAGATAAGCTGCTATTGCATACATTATTCCAGAAATAACCAGCCATAGCGTTTGATACCAATAAAAAAAAGGTAAACCATCAATCGTTGGGTTTACTTTGTCATAAGTTGGATATAGGATATAAACAAAAAATGGTATAAGAATTAATATGGCTATAGCAATAATTCTTCCAGAACTTAACTTCTTATTCGCTTCTTCCATAACACTCACCATTGCTTGATAAAAATTATATACAGACTAGTATAAAAATTTTTCTATTAATTAAATATTTATAAATCACAAAAATAATATGATATTAAAATTAATTGAAACTCATGATACTAATTTTTATTTAGCTAATTTCTGACCTTTCTATAAGACACTACCTTTCTAAAATAAAAAAGTTAGATTATTTTAATAAAATTTATAAACTTTAAAAAGTTAGCTATCAAAATTTTTATATATAAGTTTTAAGGAAGAGTAAAGCACTTCCTTCTACCCATTTCATTATTGGCATAGTAAAGCTATGAGCCAAAAAGCTTTAATCCTTAGGACAGGGTAGTTAACATTAGACCCGCTTATTATCATCCTCATAAGCTAAGTCTTTATTTGATTTTATTTTAATTACAAGAGATCTTAAATTGAAAAGATCATCTTTTGTATTTATCGCATTAGAAATTTCCTTCAAGAATTCTTCCTCTCTTTTAGAGCCTGCTTCTAAATAATAGGCTACCAAAAGATCCATATCTTTATTCTTTTTCCCTTTACAACAGCTAATAAAATCTTCATAATCGTCGATCTTATTCAATATAATGTTTCTAATTTCTCTCAGCCTTAAAATTATCTCTTTTAATTCATTAAGAGTTTCATCCCTATTATCTGATAAATAAGAATTATAAGCTATATTACCATTTTTAATTAGAGAAACTTGCTCTTGCATTAGTTGTGCAATTCTATCAGATTCTTGCTCAAAAATTGTGGAATAAGTATAACAGTCTTTTTTGCATTTACTACTCAAAAATTTCACCGTTATTCTTGGGCAGATCTAATAGTAACAATGCTATTATCGGCTACTCCCTCGTCTTTCATTTGCTCTGGATTAACAAATACCTTCGATTCTTCTTGTATTGAATCGTCAATTTGAGCATCAAACATCAATTTTTTCTTACTCGCGATAACCATTTCCAATCTTTTCTGTATGCCTAGCTGGGTAGCTAATTTTTTTGATAGTTTAGCAGTGCCCTTTTCAACAGAATCATCGTAAGAAATCCTTAGCCTTTTTTCTATTACTTTCTTACCTTTTTCTTTAAGTGAAGATGCGGGAGGGATAATAGATAAAGCCTTAGACAAGTCTGCTTTCTCAGGCTTAATTTCTTTACTAGTCCTCTTTGAGCTATCAACTTCTTCACTCACATCTCATCAACCCTTTATCTCTACTTCTTTCCCTAGTTCTCTTAGTTCTGCAGAATTATAAATGAATTTCCTCAAAGAATTTGCTGCATCCTTAATATTTATCCTAACCTGTTTCCATGTATCTCTATCTCTCATTGTTATAGTATCATCTTCTAATGTTTCATAATCTATAGTGAAAACTGCTGGAACACCTATTTCGTCTGCTCTTGCATATCTTTTTCCAATACTGCCATTATCGTCGTATAAGACATTAAACCCTTCAGAAATTAGATATGAGTAAAATTCCCTTGATTTATTAATTAATTTTTCATCTCCTTCTATTAATGGTAATACGGCTGCATCAGCGGGTGATAAATATCTTGGGAATGATAAAACTACCCTCCCATCAACTTCTCTATAAGCATACTCTAATAAAACATAAAGAAGTCTATCTGTACCAAATGATGGCTCAATAACGTGAGGAATAAACTTTCTACCAGCTACTTTTTCTTCTTTCTCAACTATTATTAACGCTTCCTTTGGTATATCTATATTATCAATTGTTAGCTTGCCTTTTTCCTCAATTTCTTTTAAAACATAATTTACATCTGATTCCTCTACTTTTTTCATAAACTCATACGCTTTTGATTTAAAAGTTTTACCAGCATATGCCTTGTCTAATAATACTTTCTTTACCTTCATCGTTATTGGTTCTTTATATGGTTCAAATACTTCTAAATCTGCATTGCTAAATTCTTTGTGCCTAGATAAATCATAATTACCTCTATAAGCATAGCCTGCGACTTCTATCCAGCCCCATCTTGAGGTCTTAACCATATGATCGAATGTTTGACTAGAATAATGCGCCCTTTCCTTAGGTCCTTTTTCTTCAAAGTACATATTGTTTTCTGGTACACCTATTTTTAATAACAATAATTTTCCTGTTACCATCCAATAAGCCATACATGGATTAATAACAAAATTCCTCTCTATAGCTTCCTTTACTGTTACTGTAACAAAACTTCTGTTATCTTTCTTATATTCATATGGTAGCATGTTTAGCGTTTCATTATAATATTTTTCAATACCTGGGCAGTCTTTCTTGTCAGGATTAAAGAAGTATTCCATTTCCATAATTGTAAAATCTCTTAGCCTGATCATTCCCTGTCTTGGACTTATTTCATTCCTTCCTACCTTTCCCACTTGGGCTATTCCTAAAGGCAATTTATTTCTCAAGGATTCATGGATTCTTTTAAATGCAACAAATATACCTTGAGCCAACTCCGGCCTTACATAACCTACGTTCCCTTCATATGGACCTATTTGAGTTTTAAACAATAAATTAAATACTTTGACTTCTCCAAGCTCTCCATTACATACTGGGCATCTTAATCCCTTTTCTTTTATTATAGAGCTTAACTCAGACGCGCTTAATCCTTCTGCATTTATATTAAGCCTTTCTTCAACCAAATGATCAGCCCTGAAAATCCTTCCACAACTATTGCACTTTACAATAGGGTCTGTAAAATTATCTATATGACCGCTGGCTTTATATACAATTGAAGGCCCTATGATTGGTGTTTCAACTTCTACAACTGAGTCTTGGTTGTTTTTAACAAATAGTTCTCTCCACATATCAATTAATTTCCTCTTCAATACAATTCCGTATGGGCCTATATCATAAAATCCAGCCTGACCCCCATATATTTCATATGAAGGCCAAAAGAAACCTCTCCTTTTCGCTAGATCTATTATTTTATCGTAAATGTTTTCTTCAGGCAAATTCTCAACCCTTCTTTTCTTATTTATATAGGTCAAAACTTTTATTTAAATAGATTAACAGCTTTTCTGGTGAGGAGATTGGGCTTGAAGGATATCTACTTAACAAAATCATCAAAGAACTATGCTGGCTTGGAAAATAATAAAAATTCAAAATATGAAATTATAGGTGTACCCTTCGACTCTTCAACTTCATATAAGCCGGGCACGCGCTTTGGCCCTGATTCTATAAGACAGGCAGCTACCGGATTAGAATCTAACAGTTACTTTTCTGATATTTATTTAGAAGACATAGGCTTAACAGATGAAGGCGATATTTCTGTAGTAATAGGGGATATAAATGAGACATTAAACAGAATAACAGAGGTTATATCAGATGTTCTAGATCTTAATAAAATTCCTATAATGATTGGTGGTGAACACACCATAACTTACGGAGCATTAAGGGCATTTAAAAAGGTCAATATAACCCCATGCTTAATTGTTATTGATGCCCATTATGATTTAAGAGACGAGTATCTTGGTTTAAAAAATGGCCATGCCTCAGTAATGAGAAGATCATTAGAATTATTAGGTGGGCCTAAAATAAATTATATAGGCGTTAGAGCATATTCTAAAGAGGAAAGAAATTATGTATTATCAAAAAACAACATAAATACTGTAAAGACTGGGGATATTTATAAAATGGGCTTAGTAAACGTAATAAATACCGTAAAGAGATTTATGTCTGATTGTAAATATATATACTTATCCATAGACATGGATGGCTTTGATCCTTCATATGCTCCTGGTGTAGGAAATCCGGAACCTGGTGGGATAACAAATTTAGAAGGTCTTACTTTAATAAATCAGCTAGTTGATGAGAGGTTAGTAGGTGCCGACGTAGTAGAAGTTTCCCCTCCCTATGATAATAGTGGTATAACATCTTCTCTTGCTGCTAAATTAATAAATGAAATCATAATGAAGAATTATATTTCATTAAATAAGAAAAACGTTTAATTAAATAGCATCAACTTTTCTTGGTTTTACAAGCGTTGGAGGAGCCCTCAGCTTAATGAAAACCCTATAACCACATTTGGGGCATATCATGCTATGATATTGATCCAATTCTGTTTTGCTAATTTTATATCCACAATTTAAACACATATAGTAAACTTCCCTTTCTTTAATCCCATAAAGTGGGCCTGAGTATTCTTCTTGTTGAACTTCTTCACTTATTGGCTCACCCATGTTTTCTTCTTCAGACACACTAATGCACCCATCTTTTAGCTGTAGGATAAGGTTTATATTCCTAGATCAACTAAAAAATATTCAGAAGTTGTGAGGTGGCTAAACAAGCCCATGTCAAAAGCTGTTGATTGTGGAGGTCTTCCGCCGGAAATATGTGAACAACTAGCAACTGAGGAACAAATAATAAAGATTAGGCTGGAAACAAGAAGGTTTGGCAAACAGGTAACAGTTATTGAAGGAATAGACGAAAAGCAAGTTAATTTTAAGAACCTAGCATCAAAATTAAAGAGTGAGTTAGCTGCTGGTGGAACCTATAAGGAAGGGAGAATAGAGCTGCAAGGAGATCATAGGAAAAAAGTTAAGGATATACTAGTAAAATTAGGCTTTCCGGCTGATAACATAATGATTATAGAATAAATATTTTCAAGTTTAATTTCTAATTTAATTTTTATTTTATCTAAGCATAAATATTTCTGGTTACCCTATCCAATTTGAGATAAAAATGAACGCGATTGCGATATTTGTTGGAGGATCTACAAAAACTTCTACAATCAATGGAGTTAGCATAGCTGGATCCAGTAGTGAAGAAACTCTCTATACGCCTACACTTGATTTAGAATACATTATTAATGGTATGCCATTAACAAAGAATGAAATACCAGTTACGCCAAATGGTTTGCCCACACCTGCAGTTATAACTAGAGCTTTATTAAGAAGAATCAAAATACCATATTTTGCTGTAGATTCTGGTCTGTACATTAAACTTAAGGTACCTCATATAAAAATACCAAGCGCTATTCCAGGCAATAATATAGAACTTTACGATGCTATGCAAAAAGGAACAGCAAAATCTATATTTGAAGAATCAAAAATCATGGGAGAAATAATATCAAATAAACAAGAAATCTTTTTGCTGGGAGAAAGCATACCAGGAGGCACAACAACAGCTGCATCTATAATAGAAGGATTAGGATTTAAAGCTGTAGATTTTATTAGTAGCGCATCACCTAATAATCCAAGAGAATTAAAGAAAAAAATAATAGAAAGTGCTTTGAAAAGAATTAGCAAGAACGATGACGTTTTCACTATAATAGATAAGATTGGGGATCCTGTTCATATATCACTTGCTGGATTTGCAGCAGGTGCTTTAAAGAATAAATCAACAGTTTTGCTTGCAGGAGGCACGCAAATGGGAGCAGTTTTATCAATATTATATAAATTGAATATATTAGATGAAAAAATAAAAATAGCAACAACAAAATGGATTGCAAATGATGAAGAATCAAATATTTTTAAGCTAATAGAACAAATTGATAAAAGAATTGAAATAATTGTTTCAGATGTAGACTTTTCTGATGCGAAATATGACGGACTCAAATTTTATGAGAAAGGATTTGTTAAAGAAGGCGTCGGAGCAGGAGGAGTTATGGTATTATCTAGATATTTTGGACTAAGCGTAGAAGAAATTAAAAAAGAAATATATAATGAATATGAGAGGCTGATATCTATTGGTAAAAGTAATCATTGAAAACAATAATCTAATTTTAGAATTTGATGAATTGATGGATATAATGACTACAGCTCATAAAAATGCTATAATAAAAAGCAAAACAATAGTAATAAATCAAGTTGAAAAGAATTTTAAAGTAAGAAATGTTGAGAAATATAAAAATGATATTCTAATCAAACTAAATCAAGATAGTAATGTACCAGTTTTTTTAACAGCAGCCGATATAACAAAATATAAAACCAAAGAAAATGAATATGGAGGTGCGTTAATAACAGCTGGATTTGAGATACCTAATTGCATTTATCAAGAGGAAACTTTTGATGTAGATTGCATTGGAACAATAAATATTATATCATGGCTTAATATAAAATTAACTCTAAGTGGACTACTTGATTTTTTCAGAACTGTGACAGAAGCAAAATGTATTTCATCAAGCGATTTATTGTTAAGGTGTAAATCAAGGTCTTCTGGTACATCTAGTGATGCGATAGGAGTAGCAGCAAAAATTTCTAATAATGGAATTATGTATAGTGGGATGGCGACAAAACATGGAAATTCTATAGCAAGAATAATACATGAACTTTTGATTTCTTTTGATAAAGATACAAATACTATGCTCAAGAGGTCATTGGGTTTATCATTAAGCGAAATAGTTGATGAAGCAATGTTTATATATAATAAAGCTCCTGTTCCGAACATTGATGGAAAACAAGTCTATAACATGATCTATAAAGAGCTTGAAAATGAATTAAAAGATCCAAATGTCTGGTCTTATATCATTGCAGCAAGAGAACTAGATCTAAGAGGAGAAAGCAATACATTTCCTTTTTTATCCAAAGAGGAGTATGAAAGAGATTCTAAAATGATTATAAGTGATGAGGCATTAGCATCTTCTTTAAGTATTTATTTATCAGGTTTTAAAGGTTTAACATCTACATATTGGGTTGACACAATTAAGGATAAAGAAAATCTAAAATTTTCTAAATTGCCAATGTTTGAAGATGATATAGTTTCTGCTTTAATAGGATCAACCCTGTCAAGAATTTATGACCATCTTTTAAGGGGAAAATAAATGGATTACGATATAGAAATTGCATTAATTATGGCTGGTGGTAAGGGAAAAAGATTTGGATCGAGCATGAAACCTTTTGTAGAAATTTGTGGAAAGCCTATGATATTTAACATAATAAATAAAACAAGGAAAATTTTTAAATTTACAATAATAGCCGTTTCCGCCAATGTAGAAAGCTTTTTGCACATTCTAAAAAATAAATATAAAGATGTGATGCTTATTTATACAACAGGCATAGACTATTCTATAGACATAGGAATTATATTAGATATTATAAAGGAAAGGCCTATAATGATTTTTCCTTCTGATATGCCAAATATTACCGAAGAAACAATAAAATATGTAATAAAATCTACTGAAAATATTAAGGAAGATATAATAACCATAACAGACATACATGGAAACCCTATTGGTATTTCCATTGTAAAAGGCTATAATTTAAAAAAGTGGACAAATTTTGCCTTAGATAATAAAAACATTCTTAATATAAATACTGTTGAGGATTTTGAAAAAGCCAAGATGATGTGCAATGATTAAAAGAAAACATGGAGGGATTAAAAATAAAAGACTTATTGATTTTAGTTCCCCAACAAATCCTCTCGGGCCACCAATTTTTACTGAAAAACTATTAAAAAAATGTATTAATCAAAAACATTATAGATACTACCCATCATATAAGAAATTAATTGCAATGCTATCAGAATATTGGAATATAGATGAAGATTATATAATACCTGTAAATGGAAGCGATGAAGCATTAACTATAACTCCGTTGGCGTTAAAATTAAAGAAACTTATAATATTAGAACCCAATTTTGGGGATTATGATTTAATGTCGAATAATTTAAAAATAAAGCTCATTAGACCAACTATAGATTTGAGGAAAGAAGATCCATCTGTTGATATAGATAAACTAATCAACATATTAAATAGGAATAAAGATTTCCCTCTATTAATTTCAAGACCAAATAACCCAACAGGATTTTGTATTGAGAAAAATGAATTAGAATATTTGTCATCTAGGATTAATAATATGATTATAATAGATGAAGCCTTTGTTGAGCTTTCAGATTGCGAAAGAATTAGACCATCAGAAAATTATGTGATAATAAGAAGCCAGACAAAAACGTTTTCAACTCCTGGATTAAGACTTGGAGAAATAATAACCCTAAATAGGAAACTCTTAACTGTTTTAGAATCTTCTTTACAAGCGTGGCCTATTGATTCTATTACCAATTGTTTCTATTCAAATCTATTTTACGAAAAGGAATTTATAAAAAATTATTTAAATGATGCAAACAACTTAATTGCTAAGGAAAAGGAATTTATAATAAGAGAGCTTAAAAAAATAATTAAATATAAGAGCAGAACATCATTTATATTAATTAAACATAAAAACATACCAAATCCATATTTTAAAAAAGAACTAATAAAAAAGGGTTTGTTTATTAGAGATGCTTCTTCCTTTTACGGATTAGATAATTCATTTTCCAGGATATCTATAAAGAATCATGAAGAAAATCTAATACTAATAAATGCAATAAATGGTGTTTTAAATGAGCAAGAAAATAGTTGAAGATTTCCTTAGTTTAATTTCTTTCCTAACTATAATACCTACAGGATACTATAATATAGAAGGTGCATCTAATGCTCTATACCTTTCTCCAATTTTAGGAATCATAGAGGGTTCTATAATTGGTTTAATAGCTTTGTTATTAAAATTTAACCCATTAGTAAACGGTTCTATACTTATCGCTATTCACATAATAATAACTGGAGGGTTAAATCTAGATGGATTTGCTGATTATTCTGATGTTATAGGATCTAGAAAAAAAGGAGATGATGCCATCAAAATACTAAAGGATCCTAGAAAGGGTAGCTTCGCAATAGCATTTACAGCAACATTAATTATAATTAGGTTTTCATTATTTTCCTCTATACATAATATATTTCCAATTATTTTTTCATATCTATCAGGATTAGAATCTGCCTATATAATTTCATATCTATCTCCTATTCCTAATTATCAAGGATTAGGAAGTTTATTTATAAAAAATTCAAAAAACATTAGGAAGATTACTATTAACTTAGTAATTTATTTTTTAATATTAATAGCTTTACTCTTATTTACAAAAATAAAATTTATTTTGTTATCTCAATTATCTCTATTATTAATACCAATTATAATTAATGATGCTAAAAAAAGAATTGGCTTTGTTAATGGAGACGTGATAGGCTTTACAATAGAGTTAGTAGAAGTTGTCTCATTGCTAATTTCGGTGATTATATAATGATTTTTTTACCAAAATTTTTGTATCCAAGCCCTGTTTATTTGATTTTATCATTAACTATAGCCACAATAATGGATTTTATTTATCCGTATCATAAAGGTTTTTTATATAAAATACATCCAGTTCATACCTCATTTATATTATCTCAAAAATTGTTTAAACCATATTCATCAAAAATGTATGGATTTTTTATTTGGATATTTGTATTGTTATTGCATTTATTTATCTATTTGTATATTTTATATATCTCATATAAATTAAGCATTATTATTTGGATTATAGTTTCTTCATATATATTGAAAACGTCTATTTCATTTACACTTTTGTATGAAATAGTAAATAATGTTAGAAAATCTTTAGAAGAAAAAGACATTAATAAAGCGAGAGAATTTGTAAGCAATATAGTTAGAAGGCATACAAATAATTTAGACGATAGCCATATAGCTTCTGCAGCCATAGAATCCCTTTCAGAAAGCTTTGTAGATAGCGTGTTATCACCTTTATTTTGGTTAATATTATTTGGACCAATTGGATCATTAACTCAAAGAATAATTAATACTTTAGATGGATCTCTTGGATTTAAAGATCCCATGTATAAAGATGTAGGTTATGTTAGCGCTAAGGCTGACACAATAATAAATTATGTGCCAGCAAGAATATCAGTAATAGTATTTGCTATATCATCTATTATAATGGGTAAAGATATTAAATCATTATTTTCATGCTGGAAAAAATATAGAAAAAAGACAGAGAGCTTAAATGCAGGTAATCCTATGTCATCTTTAGCTGGAGCCATAAAAACAAGTCTTGAAAAAATTAACAGTTATAAGTTATGTGACTTTGATTTACCTGATCACAATAAAGTAAATGATGCTATGAAATTAACTTTGCTATCTTATGTTATATCAATATTAACATCAATGATAATAATTTATATAATATAAAAACAATAATAAAATTATATAAAGATTCTCTAAAATGTAAAATGCTGTGAGTTAGTAATGTGTATTGATTATGCTGAAAAGTTATCAAGAATAGTTTATAAGGATTCAGAAAAAAATAATTGTGACTGTTTATTATTTAGTGGAGGGATTGATACATCGTTTATTCTTATGTCATTAAACGAAAAACCTAAAACCGTTTCGGTTTTATTTAAGAATTCAAAAGATGAAGAATATATTAGCTATGCAACTAAAAAACTTAACATTGAAAATCATAAAATAACTATAAATAGTGAAGAAGAAGTCGATGATTGCTTGAAGATAGCATTAAATGTGTTAAGAACAATAGATCCTATTGAAATTATTTCAGGTATTTCAGTTTGCATGGGACTTAAAGAAGCAAAGAAATTAGGATGTAACTGTATTTTAACGGGAGATGGAGGAGATGAGCTATATTTTGGATATGATTTTTTACTAAATAAATCAGAAAGTTATTTAAGTAGCTGGTTAAAAAACGTTGCTAAAAATGCTTTTTTCAATTCAATACCAATTTCTCAATATCTAAGCATAAAAACTATATTACCTCTGTTTAGCGATGAATCTAAAGAACTCTCTTTTAGTATACCTACAAGATGTAAAATTAATGAAATAAATGGCAAAATTTTTGGCAAATATTTTATGAGGCTATGGCTCTATAAAAAAGGGTTAGAATATATAGCTCTAAGAGAAAAGACCCCGATAACTTCAGGCACTGGCTCTGAAATTTTATTAAATCATTGGAAAGAAAAAGTTAAAATCGATGAAATACAAGAATATAAGAAAAAATATAAAATTAATTTCCCTTCATTATCTCATCTATACCTATTTAAAAAAGGTTTGGAAATGAATTTATTTAATAACGAGCTTGAAAACAAATCAAAATACAATAGCTGCCCTATATGCGGCCATGAACTCAAAAGAAATTTTTGTAAATTCTGTGGGGCTTATATCAATGATAGTGTTTCCGTATATAGAGATTTCTAAGATATTTTATTAAGAAGGTTTAACAAATAAAGTCCGTTACTAAGCATCCATTCATCGTTATTAAAATAAACATAAGCTTCTTTAGGATTCAATTCAATAATTTTGTTGGCAACCATTCTCAGCTCATCCTCTTTATATTCATAATAATACCACCTAGTTTTTCCGTGCATTCTTAAATATATTATACCATTACTCATGGAATAATATTCAATTATAGGGGAACTAATGCTTACAAAAGTTGCATCAAGCCTTTTTAAGATATCTATAGTATCTTCATTAAACCATGATTTATGCCTAAACTCTAATGCAATTCTTTTTCCTAAACCTCCTTCTTTAATAAATAATGATAATCTTTCTATATTTTCATCATTTTTTATAAACGATGGCGGCAATTGTATTAAATAAAAAGAAACAATATTATCCATAGATTTAAAAGTATCTAGAAACTTCTTAAATACTTCCCAGGCATCTCTGTTTAATCTATGAGTATGAGATATTGATTTATGAACCTTTATTGACCATTTTATTACAGAGCCTTTCTCTATCCATGATTTTATTTGGTTCTTATATGGAAATCTATAAAACGATGAATTTAGCTCAACAGTATTTAAACCTGATTCCTTTATATACCAATCTAAAGATCTACCTTTATTCCAAGGATACATCCAGCCAGATGTCCCAACATATATTTTCAATTTTCACCCCAATTTTTTATGTGTTTGAAAATTTATTTTATTTTACCTTGATTTTTAGTTTGCAATATGCATAAAATGCATCATACATAGGGAACTGTTTCTCCATATTTTGATAGTCATCTTCTGAAATCTCTCTAAAACCTATAGCAGCTGCTTTTAATCCTACCGACTCGGCTGGTGGATTAAAGGGTTTATGAGCATCGGCACCTCTTATTATTTTAGCAAGCTCTAGAAGAGCTGGATCATTTAGATTGTATTTTTTGATCAAAGCATCGAATGTAACATATTCTATTCCATTTTCTATATAATGGTTTAATTCAGCTCCTTTAGTATCAAAAGGTATTGCATTTTCCTTCTCAGCAACTCTAAGAACCTCTTCTTCAGGCACAAATAAAAACGTTGCTTCAGGATCTATGAATTTTTTTATAAGCCAAGGACATGCTATCCTATCAACCATAGCTTTTTTTCTAGTAACCCATTTCATAACAAATTCCCCATAAATTCATATCCTTATATTTAACTATATATTCAATCTAAATTATAAACATTTCTTTGATATAGAGAAAGTTAAAGAAAAACGCGAATTAAAATAGTTTATTAAAATGTATTAGTAATTTTATAAAATTTTCATAAATTGCTTAGACTAAATTCAAATGGAAGCGAAAACCCTTTAAATTTTAGATTTAAACAGATAATTTATATGAAAAGAACAATGTTATGAGATGAACAATGTTATGGAAAATAATAAAAACGTTGAAGGAAAAAACATTAATGGCATATTATTAAAAATTTATAGCATATCTCCTTTAGACCTCTACATACTATTTCATTTCAAAAAGGCCAATGTAGATTATGGAAAATCAATAGCATCTATATTGGAAATGCCTATAGATGTTATAACAGATGAGCTTGATAAACTAGAAAACATGGGATTAATTCAAAGACATCAAGGTAGCTCGATTAAAAGAAGTGAAGCTAAGTTTAAACTTGCTGAAGAAGTAAGAAAACATCATACATACTATGAATTAACTAAAGAAACATGTCTAGCTATTAGATATTTAATAAGAAACTATAGTGCTATGAATGATTATTTCAAAAATATTACTGGATATAATAATATTTTAAAGCTACTTATATTTTTAAAAAAAGCAGAAAATGAACATGCTGGAACTATTTCAAAGGTGTTAGGAGAAGACATTGAGAATACAATTATTATTCTTGAAAAACTAGAAAAGCTAGGTTTAGTTAGTATTGTTAAAGAAAAAGTAATAAAAGCTAAGCATAGAAAAGCTAAGCCGAAAGAAGAAACTAGAACGCATCATATTTATTATAGAATAACAAGAATAACAGAGTTAATACTAAGATACTCCGAATTAAATTCCTCTCTTAAATGAGAGTTACGCCACGGGTAAACACGGATACAAAATTTAATACTATAAAGTTTAAATAAAGAACAAAGTATTTAATTATATAAAATAAGTTTTGCTATTAGGGGATATTATGAAAAAGGAAAGGTTAGAGCTATTAATAACAACTATTATTTTGGCCTTAGTTATTGTCCTAGAAGAATTAAAGATTTTTTCAACCATAAATAATTTTTTCTTATCGCAAATTAATTTAAAAAATAGTTTAATAATAAGGATAACAACAGATACTGCAAGCTTTGAGGCATTTATAGCTTATATGGCAATTTTATATTTTGGATTTGCTATAAAAAGAAAAAGTATTCCGAAAAATGTTATAAGTTTTATAATAGCAATCATAATATCGATGATTGCCACCTTATTTATAAAAGCTTTTACCATGGTACCGAGACCATATGAAATACAACCTCATTATTCTATAATAACTTCAATAATAAATGCTGATTACTTCTCTTTTCCATCAGGACATACAGTTAGAGTATCTGTATTAGCTTATTACATAACCTACGTTTTTGATTCAACAAAAAAGAGTAAACTAAAATACTTATCCTGGATCTACGCTTTAATTATTATGTACACAAGGCTAGCTCTTCAAGCACATTACTTTAGTGATTTACTAGCAGGCATTATAGTTGCTCTGTGGTCTTCATTGCTAATAATTAATCTGGAAAATGTCTGGATAAAAATATATAATAAATTGTTTTATAAAATAAAAATATTAAATATAAAATAAAAATATTAAATTGTTTGTTTTATTCTTCAGGTAATCCTTTATCTATTATTTCCTTTAAATCAGCAGTTAAATATGAAGTCTTAACTCCAATGAAATAAACTACTATACTTATTATAGTAAATACCAAATAATCATATGGATAAGGTATTATTGGAGATGGCCCTAAAGAACCATAGTATGATATTATGCCAGATAGAATATTAAATATAATTAGCCACCATGTTGCTTTAACACTTCTATGATGACTTTCCTTGTATAAGTATGCCATAACTCCTATTTGAAGTAGAGATAAGAGTGCCCAATAAACTGGGAATTCACTTAAAATTCCCCATGAATATGCATTTCCAGCAACAATTATAGTAAGTAATGCCCATAATATTATTGATAATGTAACTACCTTTGATAATGATAGGTTTAGCTTCTTTCTATACGGACCATATAAAACTAATGGTAAACCTGCAATAACTGCAATAATTACTGTGTTTATTAAAGAATAACCTGACCAATAAACTAATAATGCTGCTGCTATAAATCCTAATGGGTATGTTATATACCATATTGGAGCTTTATAAGGCCTTTTTAAATTTGGAGCGATGTTTCTTAGAGCATGATTTGTAATTCCTACTGTTAAATAATTATATACGGTTAATAAAGAACTTAAACTTACGACATAGTACCAACTAGGTATTGGTAATAAGAAAGCAATAGCCAAAACAAAAGTTATTAAAATTGCAATCCATGGAGTTTGGAACTTTTTATGAACTCCTGCCAAAAATTGAGGAATATAACCTACCCTAGCCATTCCATATATGTTTCTAGCTGAAGATCCAGTATAGACCGCTAAAGTTCCAGCTGGAGATATGGCTGCATCTATAAGTAATACAAAGGCCCATATTAATAGTAATGGTACTCCTGTTGCCACTAGTTCACTATAAAATGGGTGAGATTGCCATGCATTATATAAACCTGTCCAATTACCTGGAGCTATTCCAGCTGCTGTCCAATTTATACCTCCTGTAAATGCTATTTGCAACAAAATATATACAATTATTACCGTTATTATAGCTAGAATTGTTCCTAATGGTACATCTCTTTGAGGATTCTTCGCCTCACCTGCATATTCTAATCCTTGCCTAAATCCTTCGTATGCAAAGACTATCCCAGAAGGCACCATAGCAGCAAATATGGCAGCTGTACCATGGGGGATAAATCCTCCTGGCAATGATGTCAAATTTGATGGACGAAAATACAACGATAAAAGAAGTATAACAGTTATTAAAGGAATTAATAATTTCCATGCTGTAATAAATCTATTAAACCAGCCAAATACATTAATACCGACTAATTGAATTATAGTAAATAACAATATTAAACCAGCAGCCAGTAAAACACCTATAGGTGTTAATAAGCCCGTAGGTCCCACTAGCCCTCCTATATATGAGCTTGCATAAGTAACTATAGCTATAGCCTCTACAGATACTGTTGTGACAGCCCCCAAGAAATATGCCCATGACAACAAATAATTACTAAATACTCCATGACTATAATGATTATATCTAGCCAATGATCCAGAAAATGGAAACAAACCCCCTAGTTCGGCAAATCCAAAAATCATAAAAATAAAGAAAATTCCTGCTATTATCCATGTGAAAATAGATGCAGGGCCTGCATAATATAAAGCGCTAACTGGTGAAAATAACCATGCGGATCCTATCATGCCTGTTATAGAGAGCATAAAAATATCAGCCAAGGTAAGAAATTTCCTTAATTTAACCTGGGATCCCTCACTACTCTGCCGCATCTATCTATTTCACCACAAACATATTTTATAATGTGTGTATTTAAGCTTTTTTAATAATTTTAAATATTAATAATTGGCCGAACTTAAGTTGATCTCTTTAAACCTTTATTAGATATATCAATTTCTGTTAAATTTAGTAAAATCCTAAAACAAAATATTAATATACATGCAAATTAACCCATATTGAATATATTAAAAATAAGGAAATATTATACCCTATTTATATCTTATATGTATGGAGTGTAGGTGGTGGGTATGGTATTCCCATTCAAAAGCATTGAAGACTTTAAAATAGATATAAAGGACGAGCACGAATTATTTAGAAAATCTGTTAGAGAATTTCTTGAAAAAAACGTAGAGCCTAGATGGAAAGAAATTGAAGATACAAATCAAATACCTCCGGAAATATTTAAACTAATGGGTGAACAGGGATTCTTTGGTATTGGAGTTCCTGAAGAGTATGGAGGCCAAGGTGGAGGCCAATTAATGACAACCATTATGATGGAAGAAATAGCCAGAATAGTACCAAGCCTAGCGGTTGCAGTTGGAGTAAATCACTTATTTGGAGTTCCCATATTAAAATTTGGTAATGAAGAACTTAAGAAAAAATATATAACCCCGATAGCTAAAGGCGAAGCTCAAGGAGCACATGCAAACACTGAACCAAGTGGAGGAAGTGATGTTGCAGGAATTCAATCGAAAGCAGAGAAGGAAAATGATCATTATATAATAAATGGTAGAAAAGTCTTTATAAGCGGAGCAGAAAAAGCAAATTATTTTATAGTTTCAGCAAGAACTAATCCTCCCCAACAAAACAAAAGATGGTGGGGCATAACTGTATTTGTAGTAGAGAAGGAATGGCCAGGAGTAAAATTAGGACAGCATTTCAAAGTATTAGGAATGAGAGGAGAACAGCCTTACGAGGTTATCTTCGATAACGTAAAAGTACCTAAAGAGAACATAGTGGGTAAAATAGATGAAGGTTTCAAGGTTATAGTATCAACGTATGATTATACCAGAATAGGTATTGCTGCTCAGGCTGTAGGTATTGCTCAGGCTGCCTTTGAAAAAGCGTTAAACTATTCATTACAAAGAGAACTTTTTGGACAACAAATAATTAATTTTGAAATGATAGACGAAAAAATTGCTGAGATGTATATGAAACTAGAAGCTGCAAGATTGCTAACTTATTGGGCTGCAAGCCTTGCAGATTCTAATAGAAGTGAATTCATAATTGCAGCAAGCCTTGCGAAGTCATTCGCATCAGAAGCTGCTGAATGGATTTCAAGACAAGCTGTCCAAATACATGGAGGATATGGAGTAGATCAGGAAATGGGACTCGAAAGGTATTTAAGAGATTCCGTAATAACAACCATATATGAAGGAACTAATGAAATACAAAGGCTAACCATTGCCAGAGAGTTAGTAAGACAGGCTTTTGGACTCAAAATCTAAATTCATTAAAATTAATTTTTTACTTACCTCATTTTAAAAATAATTTAAAAACTAATATATGTTAATTTTTCTAATTTCTATCTTTTTTATTTTCAGACTTTTTTCCTTGGTTATATATAAATATATGCCTAAGCAATTTTTGTGGTATGTTAAAAACATCCGTTGCTATCTTAATTATATATTTATCTCTAGGCATATCTTTTTTGTCTATATTTAATTCTATAGCTAATGCCTGCTTTAAAGCTTCTTTTGTTATTCTATTTCTTACTATTCCATCATCGATTGCTTTTGAAATTTTAAACGCAGCATAAAATCTCATGTATTTATTTACTTCATTTTTCTGCACTGGAAATGCTTTTCTAAGAGATTCAGAGAGTTTTACAACAGTCTTTTGATCTATAAAGCCAAAATATTCTTTTGTCAACCCAAGTCTCATTATTTTAGCTATAGAATTTCCATTTATATCTCCGACTATAGCCAAGATTTTATCTTTCGCTCCATCTAAATTATCGGACAATAAAATTTCATTTACTTGGTCCATTTTAATTTCCTGTCCAAATATTGAATCGAAAAGATCTGGGTATTGAACTTCAAGTCCCATGCCATATTTTCCTAAAACATATAAACTTGCCATTTCTTTATCAAATATATCTTTTGGATCAGATGCGCCTTTTATTGGTGATATTTTTTCTTTATTATATTCATTCTTTAACCTCTCTATTATGTATTGTCTAGTAACTTTTTGAGAGTTATTTTCCCACATAGTTATTAAATCGTTCCAAAGATCCATCAGTATAGACTTTCTTTTTTTCAAATCTTTGCCTTCTTTATCCATTGATTACACCTTTTATATAATTATATTACCTCCAATAAGAGGCTTATTTTATCCCTACCGTCTCTTTTTCATCATAAATATATGTTAAGTAGAGAATATAAAAAATATTCACTAAAAATAGTTTTTATTATTATACATAAAATTGATATATTTTAAATAAATTATACAAAATAATGAAAGCATAAAAAGCTGTTTTTATAGAAGTTTTAAAACAATTAAAAATTAAGAAAAATATTAAAATTTTTTAAGGAAATAAAGATATAATTATAATAAGCTAGCTTTCAATTATAAAATTGGCAGTAAAATAAAGGAGATATTTCATTACTCAAAGGTGGTCAACTTGGGAATAATAGATGACGCAATTGATTTGCTAATAAATGAAGATAGCTTAAGAAAGACATGGATATTATTAATAGCTCTGTTTGGTATTGCTGGTATAGCTATAGTGATTTCCTATAATGTAATAATGCAATCATTTATTGGACAATATTTGCACAGTCAAGAATCTAGTATCAGACAAATAGCCCAAAGCTTTGGAATTGGAAATAATGAATATCTATTTCCTTTTATAATATTTGGAAATAACGTTAAAACAGCAATAATAACATGGATATCATCAATAACTATTATTATACCTATATTAATAGTTTCATTTAATGGAGGACTAGTTGGATTTGTTTTGCCAAGTGCTAATTCTAACCCGCCATTAGTTTTATTTTATTTATTTGTACCTCACGGAGTAATAGAAATACCTTCTGTCACATTAGTAGCATCTACTTTTATTTTATTAATTTCAAAAGGCCCTGTGAAAATGTATAGATACTCTATAGGAATTTTAATCATTTCAGTTATAATGTTAGCAGTAGCCGCTTTTATAGAATCATTTATAACCAGAGGTATAGCAGGCTTTGTAGCATCTATAATTTAAAGTTGATTCAAAATGAAGCTAATAGCTTTTTTTATTTTATCATTAGCCCTTCTAACTTTATTTACAACTTTAACAGAAGCTAACATTTCTATAAATTTTACAAAGCAAAATATAACAAAAGAAATAAATAATAATAGCATAACAGAATTTAACCATGGATTATATTCCATATATTGCAACAATGTATATGAGGGAAGCATCATAATAAGTGGAACCTATAATATAAGTATTTATTTAAATAATTCCGATATTTTAATCATTTTAAAGAGAGGTTTAATTACATCGATTAAAAACTTAACATTCTATAATAATGGATCTGATGCTTATTTACTTTTATATACAAACGATTCATCTTTAAAAATTTCTAATATAACTACTGGAAAATATAGTATTTTAAATATACCCGGTGTAAATCAAACTTATTATATAAACGACTCAAATATAGAAATAAACATGAATACGCCTTTAAATAATTTGCTTTCTTTTTCTCAGTCATCATGGACAATATATCAATTTTCAAATAATTCTTCTCTTTACATAATTTTTGGAAAAGTTCCTATTAACAGTTATAATTTAGGTAATATAAATAAAGATAACACTATAAACAATGTAATAATATTAAATAACTCAAATATATTAAAATTAACAGAAAACTACAATAACATATATTATAATATAATATATTATAGTTTGTTAGCACTATCACTCTTGACGCTTGGCGTCGCGCTGGTGGCAACAAATGCAAAAAAGAAATAATATTGATGAAGCTATTGAAAGTTGGAAAGCAGGTAACCCTATATTACTATATGATTCTTCAAATAGGGAAAGCGAGATAGATATGGTATATCATGCTTCAAATGTTAATCCAGAGGCTATCTATAAGCTAAGAAACGAAGCTGGCGGGCTTATTTGCTTTGCTACATCATGGGAAATAGCAAATGGGTTAGGATTAATATGGGGAGATGAATTAATATCTAAAATCCCTAATTTAAAACCTTTAACAGAAAAGCTTTTGTTCTATAAAGACAGACCTGCGTTCACAATATGGGTAAACCATATTAACGTTAGAACCGGAATAAGTGATAACGATAGGGCATTGACTATGAACGAACTCTATAAAACAGTTAAGTTATATGTAGAGAAAAGAAAAGAAGATGCCGTAAAGAAATTTATAGAAGAGTTTCAAGCGCCAGGTCATGTCCCATTATTAGCAGCTAGGAGCTTAAAAGAGAGAAGAGGACATACTGAACTAAGCATAGCTTTATCGCAATTAGCAAAATTAGAACCAGCAACAGCATTTGCAGAAATGTTAGATTTTGGCGTTTCTTTAAGCTTAGAAAAGGCTGAAAAATACGCCAGAAAAATGGGTTACATATTAATAAGTGGTAAAGAGGTGTTAGAGGCCTGTGAAGGAGAGAAAATGTGTTGGAATTATTGATACAACATTTGCAAGGGTAGATATGGGATCTATTGCATTGAAAGTTCTAAAAGATTTATTACCAGACTATATTATAATCAGGCATACTGTCCCTGGAATAAAAGATCTGCCCGGAGAAGCCAAAAGATTAATAGATTATGGTTGTGATGGTATAATAACCTTAGGATGGGTAGGATCTAAACAAGTTGATAAATATAGCTATATAGCTTTATCAGTCGGATTAGTTATGTTATCTATATTATCAGGAAAAATAATTATAGATGTTACAGTCCATGAAGATGAAAGTAATGATCCTAATGAATTGAAAAAGATTGCAATAGAAAGAGCTAAAGCTCATGCAGAAAACTTAGCGATATTAATTAAAGAGGGTGGAGAAGGTTTAGTTAAGAAGGCAGGACAAGGTATTAGACAAGGATATGAAAATGCAGGACCCTT
This sequence comes from Caldisphaera sp., assembly GCF_049974385.1. Lineage (NCBI taxonomy): Archaea > Thermoproteati > Thermoproteota > Thermoprotei > Acidilobales > Acidilobaceae > Caldisphaera > Caldisphaera sp. The sequence continues at coordinate 53,008 of NZ_JBMFIW010000002.1, forward strand.
ATGATGTTATTTTCTTCTATATCCTATTTGTGATATAAGTGAACCTATTAATGCCATTGATGATCCTATTACTTGCAAAAATGTTGGCAATATCTTTATTAAATATATTGTAAACAAAAACGAAACTACAGGAGTAAGCATAACAATTGAACTGCTTTTTACTGGACCTACAAGTTTAACAGCATAGAACCATAATAACCAAGCTAACGCCTGAATAATTACCGTAGTATATATTATTAATAATAAAGATTTTAAATTAAAAACAAAATAATAACTTATTGGAATAAAAGCCAATATAAAAGGTGCAGATATTAAAGACATATAAGAATTTAAAGCAATTACATCTTTGTTAGATAAATTTTTAACAAAATATACAGTTCCTAAAGCCCAGGACAGCCCACTAATCAAAGAAAAAATTAATCCTAGACTAAAACTAATAGATGATAAACTAGTTAAAAATATTCCAATAAAGCCAATAATTATTCCTATATATTGAAAATACGTTATGCTCAATTTTAGATAAAACCTACTTAAAATAACTACAAATATTGGTTGTGTATAGACTAAGACCGCTGCTAAAGACGGATTTTTTGAATACATTATACCAAGGTTTAAAAATATTAAAAATAATCCCATATTTAGTAAACCTGCTATTGTTTCTTTAATCCCATATATAATCTTTTTCCATAAAATTAATATAATTAGACCTCCAATAAATGATCTTAAAAATGCCACATATATAGGGGATATATAATTTTCAAGTATCTTAACAATGGGATATGCAGATCCCCAAATCAACGTAACCAATGCTATATAAATGTACCCCTTTATGTTATCATTCATGGCAAATCCTAGTATCTGTATTCTATTTAATTTATAAATGTTATTAACAATAAATAAAATCTAAACGCTATTAAAACATATAAACCAGCGAAACTGTATTAACCCTTGAAGAGAGTGTAAGAAATGAAAGTTATAATAATAAGATCAGAAATGGGCAAAATAATTTCAAGTGAACTTGTAGAAGGAGAATTAGATCAAATTATTAAAAAGAAAAGTGAAGATGCGATGAAAGAATGGAACCCTGAAATAAGTGATTTTATTGTATTGAGGGATGTGAGAGAATTAGAACTTCCATTACCACTAAATCCAGAACTTGTTGATATATTAAGAAATGTTGGAACTTTAAGCAGAACATCAGAAAAGGCCATAGCTAGATTCCCAATCTATACAATAAGTTTCGAAAATATGATGATAGGAGAAGATAACTATGTTGAGCATAAAATATATTTAATATCACCGTACATAAATGAAGATATAAAAACTGAACTAGAAAAAGAAGCTGTTGAAATAACAACAGAAAAAGTTTCACCAGAAGGTATTGAAGAAGGAGAAGATGAAGAAGAGTAAATAATAAGATGGTGCCTATATTTTGGATCTATTTAATACTAAAGATCTAATAAATTCTATTATAATGCTTTTTGTTGTTTTAGATCCCTTTACAGTAATCCCATTTTATATTCCTACAGCAAACCTATTACCAAAAGATAAAAGACCTAAATTTTTAAGAACTTTGATATTAGCTGCAGTTTTTATGTTATTGGCATTTACAATAATAGGCGAATATGTATTCAAGATATTAGGGGTAACTTTCAATGATTTTAGAATAGCAGCTGGTTTGATTTTGCTAGTATATGCAATTTCTAGCCTCTTTGACATAGAAATTGGCGCCCCTAAAAATGCCCCAGAAAATATAGAAAAAGAAGCAATAGTTCCCTTGGCTACTCCTTTATTAGCTGGCCCGGGAAGCATCTCAACAGTATTATATATAAGATATTCTTATGGATATCCAATAGCATTAATAAGCATCTTTGTAAACATAATTCTTGCTTACTTAATTTTATATGGTGGACAATATATAATGAAACTTTTAGGAGAGCACGGAGCCCTATTAGTAGATAAATTTATGAGCCTAATACTAGCAGGGTTTGCTATAAGTATTATAAGGGCTTCAATAATGAGCCTCTTCTAATTCTTATAATAATTACTTTGTTTGTTATTTCAACTTATGTGCAAAAATTTAAAAGAACGTTAATTTTTAAACCAGAGATTTACATAATATTTTCGGTAAAAGGGTGAATTAAAAATGAGCGTTCAGTTTGCAACATTAGGTGACTTAAAAAAAGGAAGCTATATAGTAATAGATAATGAGCCTTGCAGGGTAGTAGAAATAACAAAAGCAAAGACAGGTAAGCATGGCAGTGCTAAGGCGCACGTAGTTGCAGTTAGCTTATTTACTGGGCAAAAGAAAACTCTAGTTGCACCTACAGATACTCAAGTTCAAGTTCCAATTATTGAGAAAAAGAATGGTCAAGTGCTGGCTGATTTGGGAAATAATCTACAAATAATGGATATGGAATCATATGATACGATAGAGGTGGAAAAGCCAAATGATGAACCAGAACTTCTTGAAAAACTCAAACCAGGAGTTGAAGTTGAGTACTGGTTAATAATGGGTAAAGCAAAAATAGTTAGAACAAGAAGCTAGTCAGGTGGAATGTAAAAATCTATTTTAGCCTTATGATAGTCCCTTATTATTGTTTTTGCTGCTTCATCTATATTAGGCTCTTTAGTTTTTCTATATATCCACATTCTTTTATATGCTAATTGTTCAAGTATTTTATAAGGATCTTTTTCTTCAATTTTATAAGCATCAATAAAGGCTTTAGGGTTATATTTTAATATTTTTTCTATGAGGGCTACAGCTGGTTTAACTGGATCTTTTAGTTCGTCAACACCTTTACCTCTTATTATAGATTCTGGAAATCCTCCTTCTATTGGCATCACTCCTGGAGAATCTAAAATATAAACACCATTTTTTATTTTATATAGAGTGAAAGATCTTGTGTAACCTGGACTACCTGGAATTGGGCTTGTTTGAGCACTTTTCTTCCCTTTTATAGAATTTATTATGCTCGACTTTCCAGTCTTCGGATAACCTACTAGTGATACCAATGATCCATTCCCATTTGAATAATTTTCTATTTTTTGTATTAATAGAGACCTATCTTTTCTTCTCCATATAGAATAATAAATGCAGTCAATACCATTAGAAATAAACTTTTCCTTCCATTTTTCTGCAACACTATATGGAACTAAGTCAGATTTATTTAACAGAAGTATGAGTTTTTTATTAAATGATTCAGCCATTTCTTCAACTCTTTTGCTTCTAGTTGAAATTGGATCCCTAATATCAACAACTTCTATTACAATATCGGATCTTTTAATCGTTTTTGCAATATCTCTCCAACTTGCCAATATCATTATAGATTCACGCTTTTATTATCTATAAAAATATTGTAATTATTAGAACTTATAAAAATATCCACAAAAAGTTTATTGCAAAGAGTTTATTATTTTGTAATTATTTAATAATTTTAAATATAAAGCATACTTCTAATATATTATAAAAATGACAATATGAATATATAAACTTTGCGTTATACTTATAAGTAGGAAAAGTTTAAAAGGTTTGGTGAAGTGCATGTCTGAAAAGCAAGATTCTGGTAAGGATAAATCTAAGTCCAAGGTGAATTGCCCGCCTGATAAGATAATTTATGATGCTAATATGGGAGCTAGAATTTGCCTAGAAACAGGGGAAGTTATAGAAGAACAAGTTATAGGAGACGAGGCAGAATGGCGTGCATATACACCAGATGAAAAGGCTAGAAGAACAAGAGTAGGAGGACCATTATCATTAAGCAAACCGAATATGGGAGTAGACGTGTATATTGGCAGTTTCCATGAAGGAAGCGGCAAAAAAATTAGAGGCTTATCGAGAAGGATAGATATGCTAAGGTTACAGCGTAGCTATAGAATGGGAAGGACTCTAAGCAGTTTAGAGAAAAATATAAACCAAGCATTAAAGATTTTAGATGAATTATCTACACATATGGAATTATCGAATAAAGTGAGAGAAGAAGCATCGAAAATGTATAGAGATGCTACTCAAAAAGGATTAACAAGAGGCAGAAGCATAGAAAGCGTTGTTGCAGCTACATTATATGCAGCGTGCCGTAAACTTAGGATACCATGCACAATTGATGAAATAGCTAAACATTTATCTATAAAGGACAACGATGTCAAAAGAGAGATAGCCAGATGCTATAGGCTTCTAGTGAGAGACCTTGAGGTTGATATACCTGTAATAGAACCAGAATTGTTTGTAAACAGAATCGTTAGTGCTTTAGGACTTCCTGATTATGTAACGGTAGAAGCAATAAAAATATTGAGAGAGGCAAGAGGTAAAGGAACAACAGCAGGTAAGGATCCGAGTGGTTTAGCAGCAGCTGCAGTTTATTTAGCAGCTCTTAAGCACGGATTAAGAAGAACTCAAAAAGAAGTAGCTCATGTCGCAGGCGTAACTGAAGTTACTGTAAGAAACAGATACAAAGAAATAGCAGGAGAAGCTGCATCTAAATTATCTTAATTTAATTTAACTATTTTTTCTAGTGTAGGTATTGTAAATTCTAAGTTTAATTTCTTTAAAGTTTCTTTTGTTGGAACACCATTTTTATCCCATCCTCTTAAATCATAATAATGATCTAACAATTGATTATATCCTTCGTAACTTAATTTACCGCCTGCTAAAGGACCTTTAGTTAATGGTTTCTTAAACCATTTTTCAGGAGGCATATCATAGGATCTATTCCATGTATTAAATTCTCTAATCCAGAATGCCCTAATCAAAGCATAAATCCTATCAGCAATTTCATATATGACATCCCATGTATATTTTAAACCAGTTGCATAGCTTAACAACAATGGATAATGATCTAAGTTAAGCCCAATTTCTACCCAAGGCAATCTGCATGTAGTTATGCTTTCAAACATTCCTCCTCTAATTCTTTGTAATTCTATAACTTTTGCGGCCTTTTCTCTACTATAAGAAAATCTGTCATTTTGAACCTCCCAACTTATGACCCATGCATCTTTATGATGTGCTCCTATAGGAGAAGTGGAAAAAGCTAAAGCCATACCAGGCGCAGTATGACAATCATAAGCGCTTGCCTCAAGCCCTTTTGCATTCACAGCAAAGTCGCAACCACCAATTTTATTACAAGCATGCATTGTGCCCTCCGCAAGCAAATTGCCTAATTCGGTTTTTCTAAATGCTATTTCAGAAACTAAGTCTCTATATAGTTTTAAATCCCCCCATTCCAATTTCCTTCCATCAATTCCTTCTAACAAACCTTTTTGACTTGCTTCTGTTCCCCAACCCAATACTCCTCCTAGACTTATTGTATCAATGCCATATTTATCAGCTAAAGTATTTAAAACGGCAACGTCTTGCAATCTATTTATTCCTATATTACTTCCTAAGATTGCAACGTTTTCGTAATCAAGCTCGCTTTTGTTTCCCTCAGAATCTATTATTACATTACCGCATTGCATATTACAGCCAGGACATCCTCTTTGATCAACTTTCAAAGATTCCATGGTATATCCATCGATACCTTTATATTCATCGAAAACGCCTTCACTAAAATTATAAGTCGGTAAAACACTTGCTTCCTGGGCCCAATCTATAGTTGCCATTGTGCCTTCTCTCATCCAGAAGTTATAACCAGGCCTTTCTCTAACTTCCTTTAAAGCCTTAGCACCTTCTATTTTAAAATTCTTTTCATCAAATAAATCGTAACCCTTAGTTCCCTTAATTACAACTGCTTTTATTTTCTTTGACCCCATAACAGCTCCAATACCAGGTCTACCTCCACTTCTACCTTCTTGACTCATAACTGTTGCAAATCTTACTAGGTTTTCTCCACCTGGACCTATTTCAACTATACCTGAAAATCTGCCAAATCTTTTCCTTAACTTCTCCTCAGTCTTCCAACTATCCATACCCCATAAATCATCAGCATCTTCAAAACTTACCTTATCATTTTCAATATTAAGTAAAACAGGTTTTTCTGATCTGCCATAAAACACTATAGCATCTAGTCCTGATTTTCTCATCTCAACTGAAAATAATGTACCTATATTTCCATCACCATAACCTCCAGTTAAGGGGCTTTTTGATGCAACCTGTAGCTTTCCACTGCTTGGAACTGGCATCGCAGTTAAAGGACCTATAGCAAATATCAAAAGATTTTCAGGAGAAAACGGATCAACTCCGGGCTTATTATATTCCCACAAAATTCTAATTGCGAGACCTCTTCCTCCTATGTATTCCATTGCCCATTCTTTGGGATATTCTATAGTCTTTGTCTCTTTTTTGTTTAAATCTATCCATAGTATTTTCCCATTCCATCCTTTCATATAAAACCACCAACTATATTAAAAGAAATTGAAGATTTTATATTTGTTTCTATAAGTTAACCTTATTTCCATTTTTTAATAGAACAAATGGGATCTTTAAAAAGCGAGAAATATCTGTAAATAATAGGCTTAGCCTCTATAAAAATATCGAGGTGCAAAGAGTGTCTCAGTACAGGCAAGACATAGGAGAATTTTTAAAGAATCTTGATAGATGGATATCTATGCAACAAGCAGTTTTAGATTCTTTTAAAGATAGTTATCCAAAAGTTAGAGATTCCGATAGATTAGACATAATTGTTCATACAAGAATAGCGTTCAATCATATGATAAGAACATTAAAAGCTTTTGATGATTGGCTTCAAGATCCATTTATCACTACAAATGCTTCTAAAGATCTTTTAATTCAAGTATGGGATCAAACAGTAAATATATTGCAACAACTGATTTCAATGGATATAGGGCATACTTCTCAAATGAGAAAAATGCTAGACGAACTATCAAAGGAAGGAAAACTGAACCCATTAGTAGCAAGATTTAGGGAAATAGGAGAAGAAAGGAGAGAAGAAGGAAGAGGGACAACAACTATATCATTTTAAAACTTTTTAACTCAAATTTCTATAATTCTTTTAGGTGATCTAAGTGTCAAAAGAAGTTGAGAAGAAACAAGGCAAACAAGTAAAGGCCAAAGAAGAAAAGAAACAGATAAGCGCTTTCGAAATTAGTCCCGAATTATTGGCTAAGGCTAAAAAAGATTTGGCTAAAGTAAATTATATTACTCCTAGCAAGCTCGCAAGTAACTATAGCATAGCAGTATCAACAGCCAGAAAATTATTAAAAGAACTTCAAAAAGAAGGAATATTAGTTCTCTATTCTCCAAGCAGAAGGAACCCAATATATATACCTAAACAAGAATAAAAAATTTTTATATTGTTTGGAACAGGGATTTGTTTATATTCTTCTTTAATTACATTAAGCTGATGGAAGGTGTATAATTAATGCCAGATTATGTAATAGTAGGATCAGGTATTGTTGGCTTAGCAACAGCTTATTATATATCTGAGCAAGATAAAAATTCATCAATATTAGTAGTCGATAAAGCTGATGGACCGGGTGCTGGGGACACTTCAAAAAGCGCAGCAGCTTTTAGATCTGCATTTACTAGTAAGCTAAATATTATGCTTTCTAAATCAAGTATAGATTTTTACTCGTACCTACAAAATATAAAAAATTTTGAATTGGGCATGAAGTTTGTTGGCTATCTGTTTTCATTAGATAAAAAAGAATATAGCAATATAAAGAAAGGCTTAGAATATGCGGAAAAGCTAAACATTGAATTTTCTGAATTAGAAAACGACTTTTTAGAAGAAAATCTTATGATCAAAACTCATGTAGAAGATAAAGAAGAAGCAAGTCTACTTAATGCAGGAGATATATATAAATCATATTTATTTAAAAACGCAGGCATAATAGATCCAGAAAAAATAGTAGACTATTACTATAATAAACTCAAAGAAAGAAATGCGAGTTTTTCTTTTGGTGTGGGAATTAAGGAGTTTATAGTAGAACCAGAAAATCCATTAGGTATAGAAGGAGAACCTTTTGTTTGGGAAGAAACAAAAGTTAAAGGAGTAAGGTTAAACGATGGAACTATTGTAAAATCTAAAAAGAAAACTATAGCAGCTCTAGGGGCATGGAGCAACATATATTTAAACAATATAGGTATTGATTCGTATAGTAGGCCAAAGAAAAGGCAAATATTTTCAATAAGAGCAGATAGCGAAGAATTGAAAAAAATATTATACGCAAACAATTTTAATAAAGAAAAATCAATGCCTTTTGTAATCATGCCTAAAGGTGTATATATTAGACCTAACCCATCAGAAAACACTTTTTGGATAGGTCTAAGTGATGAAATAGGAAGAAAAATTGAAGCAGAAGATAATCCTTTACCAGAGGAAAACTTCTATGTTTATAACATATTACCTATATTATCATTATATTTTGAACAATTCAAAGAAAAGAATCCATACGCATCTTGGGCTGGTCATTATGATATAAGTTTCGACGGGCAACCAATTATATATGAACCCTTCGAGAGCAATCTAGTAGTTTCAGCAGGTACAAGCGGAAGTGGAATTATGAAAGGAGATTCCATAGGAAGAATCACCGCCAGTCTTGCAACTGGAAAAGAATATGCAGAGCTCTTTAATAAGGAGGAATTTGAAATATCATGGCTAGGTCTAGAAAAAAGGTTAATAGAAAAAGAATTTTTAATAATATAAAACTTTTCTGCTAAAAACATATCTTAATTATTAAATATAATATTATGGGGTCTAAATTGAAAAACAAAAGAAAAATACTATTAATAACTACAAACGTAAAAAGCTTCCCAGAACCTGATATTTTATTAGAAGATGACTATTCTTTTTATTATTTAGAGATTAAAGATTTATATCGTATGAGTAAGGAGCAGCTCATTAATAAGATAATTAATTATATTAATAAATATGATATCATAATTTTACCAGGTAATTTAATATGGGATTTTAGCGAGTTTAATGGAAAAATAGTTAAGGGAACAATTTTTCAAAATTACTTATTTGATTTAATTAAATATGTAAAGCCAGAAGAATTAAGTCCCAAAGTTAGCGCTGATAAAATCTATGGAAAAATTTTTAGACTTATAGTAGAAGATAAAATAAAAAATATTACTGAAAAACCATTGCTTAAAATTAAAAACCTGGAAATCTATAAATCTTATCCCAGAGTCTTTGCTGAGATTTTCCTGTATAACGAAGAAAAAATAGATAATGTAATTAACATTGCAAAAAAATATATAGAGGATGGAGCAGACTCAATAATTTTGGGAATAATGCCTTCTATATCTTATGATTATTTGAAAAACATAATTTCTTCATTAAATAAAATAACTTCAGTTCCAATAGGATTAGATGGCAATATAGAGATTTTAAAGAATTTTAAAGATGAAGTAGACATACTTATGAGCTTTTCTATAAAATCGCTTTATGAAAATATTGATTGGCTTTATGATAAAGTCTCTGTACTATTGATCAACGAAACAAATGAAGAGATTAAAAATAATATTAGAGAACTAAAAAATAGAGAACTAAAAATAATATTAGATCCAATAGCTTATCCTCCATTAATCCCAGGATTCTTAGATTCTTTGATAAGAGCTAAAGCAATATCTGATTTAGGTTATCCTATAATGATGGGAGTTAACAACGTATCTGAGCTAATTGACGCAGATACCACAGGCGTAAATGCATTATCAACTTTTTTATCCATAGAAGCAGGGGCAAGTATAATATTAACTGGAGAGGCAAGTGTTAAAAATAGAGGGTCAGTTTTTGAAGTAAAAAAAGCAATAGAAATGGCTAAAGAGTCAATAACACTTAAAAAACCACCTAAAGATGGTAGCATAAATCTTTTAGCATTAAAGGAGAAAGATTGGTTAAATAATAAGATAAAGATATATGGAGATAGAGACTTAATTAATATAATTTTTGATGAGAAGACCATACAAATATCATGTATAGATGATTGTCCCATATCTAAATTAAATAGCTTGGAAAAGAAAGACTTAATGAAACTATCAATATTAATTTTCAGATTTTGCTCGCCTTGGTCTATGGAATGGGATTGCTAAATATAATAGTTTTTATGTTTATTTAACCTCAAAAACAAGTTTTTTATTAATTTTGCAAGACTTCTTCGATTCTACTTAATTTACTTTCTATTTTAGCAAATGCTTTTGTATATGAAATCTTATCTGGAATGCACTTTATACACAAGGGTGAAACTGATATGTATCCTTTTTTAACCATAACTACATCACTATCTTCATCTCCACCTACATAAGCTTCATCTAATTTTTCTGTTTTCCACCCCATGACTTGATAAACATTTTCGCTAGAATCAATTTTAACATCTATGTTTGAAAGCCATGAAATTTTGGTTACCTTAATTCCTAATGGATTTACTGAAGGAAAATTAATATTAATTAAGTCTATTTGTTCATCCTTAAAAATTTCTAACGATAATAAAGATATTTCAGCAGTTATCTTTGCTGCTTTTCTTAGTAAATTATCTTGTTCTTGGTTTTTTATACCTCTTAAAACAGCAAAGCTAGATGCAATACCTTTATAGCCTAGCAAAACCCCTTCTAATGTTCCACCAATTGTACCGCTTGTAAAGAAATCCATTAAGCCCATATTTGGGCCTATGTTTATCCCAGACAGTATTAAATCGGGTTTTATATCATTTAAAAGATATTTTATTCCTATTGCTACAGCATCAGCAGGTTTTCCATCAACACACCACGATTTTTTAGCATATTTTACATCACATTTCTCAACTTTAACATTAAATGAATGTGATTTTCCTGCTCCGCTAACTTGATTTTTTGGAGCAACAACATATACATCAAATCCCTTTTTACTTAACTCTTCTATTAAATATTTTATTCCAGGACTTTCAATACCATCGTCGTTGGTTACCATCACTGAGCCTATCATTTTTATCACTCTTTTCTTTAGCAATAAATTAAAGTATTGCTAAATTTTTAAAGTTTACTAAAATTAGTTAATAAGAATTAGTTAAAGATATTAGTTTCAATTAACATATTAAAATTGAGGCGATAAAGTTGAATCAAAAAGAGCCTTTTTTGTTTAAGAGCTACGAAAGAATCATAGGAATAGCCCATGATGTAAATGAATTAAAGAATGAGCTTGAGAGACTTTCTAAAATAGACCCAAATGCCGTTAATTATCATATAAAAGAAAAACATATAGCAGAGTGGCTTTATTATATAGGTGAAAATGAGCTTGCAAAAAAATTTGAAAATGTAAAAGATGTAAACGAAGCACTTTCGCTTTTAAATGAAGGAAAAAAGCCTGTTCATGAAGAGATTCTCTCAAAGGAAAGTACAACAGCGGAACAACCAAAACCTGAATCACAACAGAAACCAAAAAGAAGAGGAGGTAGAAAGAAAAAAATGCAATGAATTATTTTATAAGCATATAGGTTTAAGGGGCAAAAAACCTCGCCATCCATAACGGTAATAGATAACTTCCTTGCTATATTTTTAATTATTTATCCTACAATTTTTAAGTAATGCCATGCTAATTGTAGGATTCCATTTTATCATATGCTAGCTTTAAGTGCGTTACTAGTTGAATTTATCATGTGAAATAAACAATATACTGTAGGCTTACATCTATTTTTACTAAAGAGGTGGAAGAGGTCTAACTTACACAAAGTTAATATAGTTGACTTTTGATTTGAGGAAACAAATAAGATACTAAAAGCTCTATTATCAAGCTTTTCAACAACTATATGGAGAAATACGGCAAGAAATTGATCCTAGTAAAGCTGATCTCTGAGAAGTATATCAGGTAGAGTCTTGTGAAAGAAGATTTGTCACTATCAGATCATACATTTTCCTGTTTTTCGTGTAAGTTGCTGGCTGATTAAAATGCATAATTAAACATACTCAAAAAATGTGTCGGGAAAAATCCTTAGCCCTGTAAAGTCTCGTAAGACTTTAAAATAGATATCCTTTATCCGTTTTACTACAATATATGGTAAAGCCATGAAGCAGGAATCTTGTCCTTTAGGATGAGATAACTCACATGTTTTTATTCCCTCAATTAAATATACAAATAGGGATAAAAATTGGTCGATTTCATTAAAGAAGTTGAAGAGATGCTTTCTCTATACGATACATTTCCAAAACAAATTCAGGAAGGATATAAAAAAGGTATTGAAATAAAATCATTTAATAAAAAATTCAAAGGAGTTATTTTATCAGGTATGGGTGGCAGTGGAGTAACAGGCGATTACATAAGAGTTTTAGGGTTAAACTCTAAAATTGATATTCCTATAGAAGTGGTTAAAGGAGATACCTTACCCAGTTGGGTTAACAAAGATTATTTGGTTGTTGCTATTAGTTATTCAGGTAATACACATGAAACTCTCTCATGCGCAAGGCAGGCATATAGCATTGGAGCAAATGTTATAGCAATAACTAGCGGTGGAAAATTAGAAGAACTTGCTAAGAAAAACGGATCTCCAATCGTTTCAATTAATAAAAACTATTATCCCAGAACAGCTATAGCAGAACTAGTTTCATCTGCATTAGGAGCTTTAAAAGCTCAAAATATAAACTTGATAAATGATAATGAAATTAACGAAGCAATAGAAACACTCAAAGGAACCTCAAGAGGAGAAGGATTAAATATTGCAAGTAATATCTCAGATAAAAATCTTTACATAATATCAGGTTGCGGCCCATATGAATTATTAGCTAATAGATGGAGACAAGAATTCAGCGAAAATGCTAAGGCTCTAGCAAAATCAGAATTATACCCTGAATCAGCGCACAATGATATAGTAGTATGGCAATTGGATCAAATGAAAAACACAGCATTTATATTATTTGTACCTGACGAAAAAGAAAAACTATGCTTTATTCTTGCTAACTTGTTAGAAAAAATTTATGAAAAACAAGGGTCGACTCTAATAAAAATAAATCCAAGAGGCAATAATTTATTTTCAAAGCTCATTCAAAGTACATTGCTTGCAGGTTATGTATCAGTATATTTAGCAAAGTTAAAGGGAATTAATCCCACAGATACATCAATAACTGGTGAATATAAGAAATCACTCGAAAAGGCTAATTTGAATTAATTAAATTTATTTCAAATAATTTAATTTTTATATATAATAAAATTTCAATTTCTCATATAAAAAATATATTAATGTTGATAATTTATTATTAACGTTGGTGTACGATATAGTGCATAAAATAGGGAATGAAGAAAGCCAAGGTTTATATCAATACAAGGCTATGATTCTAGATAGTGTTCATGGATTTATACCAATAAATGCAGGAGAGTATTGGATACTCCAAACACCTTTTATGAGAAGGCTTCATAATATTAAACAACTTGGAGCAAATTATCTAGTTTTTCCATCAGCCAAACACACAAGGCTTGAACATTCCCTTGGAAGCATGCATATAGCTTCAAGAATGGCCAATAAAATTTTAAATTATGCCTTGTCAGAGCACAATTCTAAACTATGTGCAGCTCTTTTTACTACTTGCAATGAAAAAGCTTACAATAGCTTTATTCAAGCAGCAAGATTAGCGGGTTTGCTCCATGACTTAGGACATCTAGCTTTTAGCCACATGATCGAGTCTGGAATAAAAAACCTTTTAGCATATTCAAATGAAGATAAAAAAATAAGTGAAGATGTTTCTAAAAAACTCAGAAATATATTGTCTATGTTAGCAGAAAAAGGGGGTAAAGTACATGAATTCTACACGTATTATTTCATAAATCAATTGTCAAAAATGGCAGAAAAAACTGAATTCAATTTACTGGATATATCAATAAAAGCGGCTTCCGTTTCTCTTTTCGAAGAAAACAATTGCAAAGTTTTAGAAGAACTCAATTTGACAAGTGAAGCAGCACGAATAATAAAAAATATAATCTCTAACGAAATAGTTGATGCTGATAGGCTTGACTATTTGCAAAGAGATGCATTGACTTCAGGTATTGTTTATGGAAATATAGACATCGATAGGCTCATTTATGGTATTAAGCTCTCAATGGATGGAGAAAAAACATATATCACATTAGATATGAAGAGCATGCCTACTTTAGAAGATATATTTGATGCAAGGTACAAAATGTATAAATCAGTTTATTTCCATCATAAATCCATTGCAATAAGCAAATCCGTGGAAAAATTTGTTAATGGCCTAGCAGATGAGTGGGATAAAGTTAAATTAGATTTGTATCAAGATATAGATCTCGCTGATTTCCTTAATCCCATAAAGTTATCCAATGCCATAGCTAATGATAACTATTATTTTGATGATAATGAAATGGATGTCATAATAAAAGCATCAGCAATAAAAGGTTCTACTCAAATAAAAAGATGGGCTCTAAGCTTATTGAATAGGAGAGAGCTATTACCAATATCTGTATTTAAAAGACCAGAACAAGTTATGATAATAGCATCCCAAGTATTAGAAAAACTTGGTAGAAAATCCTCAAGTGAAAACATAAGAAAATTAGTTAAAGGAATAGATAGAAATAGAATTAACGACTTTGTTAGAGAAAAATCAAATATAGATTCAGTTAAGGTGGACTATTATGACGAAGAAATAATTAGTGAAGATAAAATAATGAAAATATCAAATATATTTAATTGGAAAGAATCAATGTATATAAGAAGTTTAGTTCAAATTGGTTCAATACCAGTTTTTCTGGTATATGTTTATTCTGATAATGAAAATGACCATATGATCCTGAGAAGCAAAATTAATGATATAAGGAAATCTGTATCTGAAGAAATCTCTAGTATATTTGAAGAAAAAGCCAAAGAAATGGATTAAACTGCCTTATTTTTGCTCTAAATACCAAAACTTATAAATGATTGTCAAAAATTTTTGATTAATTCTATAGCAGAGCTTAATGTGTATTTTTGAGGCATCAATACAATATATTTGGGACATTTTTCTTTTAAAACATTATAGGTTGAAGGTCCAATTGAAACTATTTTAATATCATCTTTTTTAATATAATTACAAAATGCTTCTGCAATCAATGGCGAAGATAACAAAACATATTGTACGTCATTTTTAATTAAAAATTCATTTATACTTAACAAATTCCTATCGTTTAATCTTTCCTCATAAAGATTTATTTCAACAAAATTTATACTTTTTTCTTTTAATATTTCATTTATATCCTTTAAACCTTGTTTAGATCTGGCTAACAAAACACACTTACTATTAATTTTTGATAATTCGATACCTAATTCCTTTCCTGTATAGCTTTTAGGCATTAAATTGGGTTTTCTACCTAAATAAATTTCTATTGATTTAGCTGTTTCCGAACCTACTGCAGCTAATTTCTTATTATTAATTTTTCCAACTATTAAATCAAAAACTTTGTTAATTTTGGCATCATTAGCTAAAATCTTTGGCCCTCTTGGGCTAGTAAATACTATCCAATCGCACTTATCAATATTATTTAAAAAATCTATTGAAGACTTATTTATTGGAATTATATCTAATATTGGCAAAAAAACAATTTGTACTTTATTTTCTAAGTCTTTTTGAATATGTTCCGGATATTCTGGCCCTAAATATAAAACTAACTTTTTTTCCATAAATTATCCCTCATCTTAATGGTTTTACCTACTATTATTATAGCAGGATTTTCTAAGCTGAGCTTATCGTAATTATCTAAAACTTCTTTAATTGATCCAGTAACAACTTTTTGCATTTCAGTAGTTGCATTCATAACTATTGCACATGATTCATCGTATCCTCTTACATTAGCAATTTTTTCTAAATTTTCTTTTAAAGTCGAAACACCCATCATAATAACAATTGTATCGCTGGACTTTGCTATTTCTTCAACCTTAACGGTTTTGCTGCGTTTTTCTTCAGCTTCTCTACCAGTTATAACAGAAAAACTTGATGATAACTTCCTATTAGTTAATGGTATACCAGAATAAACTGATGCTCCTATAAAAGAAGGAATTCCAGGTACAACTTCGCAATCTATCCCATGACTATTTACATAATAGCATTCTTCTTCTCCTCTTCCAAAAATATAAGGATCCCCACCTTTTAGCCTAACTACCTTCTTACCTTCCATGGCTTTTTTAACTATTATTTCATTTATCTCCTCTTGTTCCATTTCATGTTTGCCGGGAGATTTTCCTGCATAAATTAATTCACAATCATTTTTACAATAATCTAAAACCTTTAGAGGTATTAGTCTATCATATATAACAACGTCAGCTTCTTTTAAAATTTTTAATGCTTTAATAGTTATTAAATCAGGATCTCCTGGTCCTGCTCCAACAATATATGCCTTACCTTTCAATTTATTTCAACACCTTATCAATAATACTATAAACAAATTCCCCAGCTTTTTTGCCTAATTTTTCTGCATTGTTTAAGTAATCCTTAAATCTAACTATTTCCATAAATTTTCCATCAAAGGAAGCAAGCCCGGTTATTATTACAATTTTATCATCATGTATTATAGATACTGCACCTAATGGTGAACTACAGCCGGCCTTCGCCTCTTTTAAAAATTCTCTTTCAGCTATTGCCATATAATGGGTCAACTTGTCTGTATAGTTCGAGATAGTCTTAACATTCGAGTTATCTTTAATACCAACAATTGCTATTATGCCTTGGCCTGGTTCTGGTGGAAAAATATCTAATGGTAAAATAATTCTTTTTGGATCAAGCCCAAGTCTTCTGATACCTGATTCTGCTAATATGATATAATCATATTCATTATTGTTAAGTTTCTTAATTCTTGTATCTATATTACCCCTTAAAGGCTTAATAATCACTTTGTCATTATAATGCATTAGAAATGACTTTCTTCTCATGCTTGAAGTACCAACAATAGATCCTTCTGGTATTTTCTCTAAATCATCTACGACATTTTTCGAAAAAATTAAAGAATCGTTAGGAATTTCTCTTGGCAAAACCATTATTATATCTAGCCTTGGATCTATATCCTTAGGCAAATCTTTCATACTATGAACAGCAATATCAGCTTCTCCTTTAAGTACTGTATTATTAACTTCTTTTTCAAATAAACCTTTTTCACCTATGCTGTATAAAGGCTTGTCCTGAATAATATCCCCTTTAGTTTTAACAACTTTAATTTCTAAATCAACATTTACAAATTTATTTATATAGCTCTTAAACAGTTCAACCTGTTTTAAACTTAACTTGCTTCCTCTTGTTGAGACAACTAATTTCAATCATGTCCCCCTAATAATTTCAGCTATTTTTTCTGCAGTATAATGTATTATATCATCATTGTGCTCATAACTTGTAAATATGGTCTCAAATTGGCTTGGAGGTATAAATACTCCTTTAGATAAGAGTTTTTCATGCAGCTTGGTATAGCTTTCTTTATCAGCTTTCCTTGCATCATCTGCATTAAATACATCTTTTTCTGTAAAGAATACCTGCATCATGCTTTCTACTCTATTTATAGTATATTTTATTCCGTAATCAATCAATAATTCATTTAACATCTTCGCTGCTTTAGATGCTTTATCTAATACATTGTTTTTTTCTATAAACTCCAATGTGGAGAGACCTGCAACCATAGATATAGGGTGAGCATTAAAAGTTCCTGCATTAAATACTTTCCCTTCAGGCGTTAGAGATTCTAAGATTTCCTTTTTAGATACTATTGCCCCTATCGGGAATCCACCTCCTATTATTTTTCCTAAAGTTACTATATCAGAGTCTATGCCAAAATATTCTTGAGCTCCTCCCATAGATATTCTAAAACCCGTTATTACTTCATCAAATATTAAAAGAGATCCATTATTCTTTGTGATCTTTCTAATTCCCCATAAAAAATCCTTATCGGGCTTAATAACACCCATATTTCCTATAACTGGCTCTAAAATAACAGCAGCTATTTGATCGCCATAATTACTAAATATAGATTCTATAGAGTTCAAATCATTATACTTAGCAACTAAAGTTAGCTTTGCAACATCCTCGGGCACACCTAGGCTATTTGGCACTCCAAACTCAGTTGCAGCGCTACCTGCTTGGACAAGAACAGAGTCATGAGATCCATGATAGCAACCATCAAATTTAACTATATATTTTCTATTAGTAAAACCCCTAGCAAGCCTAATTGCAGTCATAGTTGCTTCCGTTCCAGAATTAACAAACCTGATCATTCCCCTAGGCTTTATATAGCTTATTATTTTTTCAGCCAACTTTATCTCGTTCTCCTTGGGTACACCAAATAGCCATCCTTTATCTAGCTCTTCTTTAATTTTACTTAATACATATTCGTTAGAATGACCTAATATAAGTGGTCCATAACCCAATACATAATCTATTAGTTTGCTTCCGTCTTCACTGTAAATATATGCACCTTTACCATACTTAGCAAAAAAAGGATAAGGCTTTACAGCTGCCCTGACTGGACTATTTACACCTCCTGGAAAAACTTCTTTTGCTCTTTCATATAGCATCTTGTTTCTATCGTTCAATATTATACACCTATTAATGCTGTTAACTAAAAATGTATTAAGTGTTAATAAATTAGGCTATTCAAATTCATTTATTATTTCATATACCTTCTTTATTAATTCCCTTCTCGGCATTACACCTAACTCTATATCATTGATTATTCTTGATATTTCTTCAGGATTTTCTGATAAAAGTAATGAAAAGCTACCTATCCATGAGTTCAATTTTATAAGCTTTTTCATAAAATTTGATATTAATATGGGGTCTTTAGTCCCAATTTTTTCTGAGATTGCTATTATTAATGCCATAGGTCTTTCTTTCTGCAATTCCCAAGATGGTTCATCTAACATACTTTTACCCTAATTAACAGTATCTGTATTACTTTATTTCAGTTGTCTAATTCAATAATACCAAATCAATTCAATTATTTTATTTATAATAATTTTAAAACTATGGATATATTCTGTTTCCACTTTCCTTTAACGCTTTATATCCTGGAAGCCTTTTTTCAAGCTCTTTAAAGAATTCTTCGTTTTTAAGCGTGTCAATAAATTTTTCAACAAATTTGTTTTCTAATTTGTCTTTTCTCACGACAAAATCATAAATTTCATAACCTATTGGTATAAAATCTAAGTTAAAAATTTCTGCCATAGCTCTCAAAGACATACCTGCATCAGCCCTACCTTGCAAAATTGCAGTAGCTACGGCAGAATGCGTTTTAACCTCATACATATAACCTTTTATAATTTTTTCTGGATTTGTAACTCCTAGGTCTTTTAATAACTTATCCAGCAAAACTCTTGTTCCTGAGCCTTTGTTCCTATTTATTATAACTACATCATCTCTGAGAAAATCCTTAACCCCATTAATTTTTTTAGGATTACCTTTTTTAATTAATATTCCAACTTCTCTTGAATATCCTCTATATATGTATACTTTGTCTTCTAAACCCATTATCCTAGGCATGTGTATATTATAATTCATGGTATTTTCATCCAAAAGGTGAGATCCCGCTAAGTCAGCATCTCCTCGCTTAATAGCTTGCCATCCACCTAAGGAACCCACATTTATTATCCTAGTATTTTGTATTTTAGATATCCCAAGAATAACCTCAATTCCAGGACAATTGCTACCAATTATAGTTAAATCAGGAGGTTTAATTGAGGATGAAAATAAGTAAACATCTACTTCTTCGTTTTCTTCGAAATATTCTCTATTTTCTTCCGCAACTATATAACCATCGGAAATGCTAATTCCGGCAATTGAGCCAGAACCACTTAATATCGGATAAGCACTTAGACTATCTTTATTCCATACTAACTGAACAGGTATTAGTTCAGTAAATCCTTTGCCTGCATTTAATCTAAAAGGAATCTTAGCCTTCACTTTAGCTTTTTCAAAGTCTTTTTTCCCCATCATTTTTCTGACTACTGGATCAACAATGTTATACAGATTCATCATTGCAGATAATGGAAATCCTGGAAGGCCAAACAAGATCTTCTTACCTAAGACTGCTATAGCTGTTGGCTTACCAGGTCTTGACTTTAATCCATGTACTATAATTTTAGCTCCTATATCATTAAATACCTTATATATCATGTCACCATAACCGGCTGATGTACTTCCAGTCGTAATTAGAATATCAGCCTCCCTTATGCTGTTTTCAATTTCATTTTTCATCTTCTCATAATTATCAGGTAATATTCCCTTAAAATAAACTTCAGAACCTAGTTCTTTTAGCATTGATGTTATCACATAACCATTTGTATCATAAACTTTGCCATGAGGTAACTTGTTTCCGGGTTCTTCAATTTCCACTCCAGTTGAATAAACAATTATTTTGGGAGGCCTGAAAACTTTTACTTTATTTAATCCCAAACCAGCAAAAACTGCCAATTCCCTCGGAGTTATTTGAGTCCCCTTTCTTATTACTACGTCTCCAGTTGCAATATCACTTCCAGACATTGAAATATTTTCTCCAGGAGAAACCATCCTATAAACTTTTATGTTATTATCTTTCCTGCTAACATATTCTTCCATAACTATTGCATCAGCCCCCCTTGGAACCATAGCTCCTGTTGAGATCTGAGCTGCCTTACCTTCTGTAATTTCAATTGTTGGATTAGTTCCAACTTCAACTTTTCCTATAACCTCAAGTTCTTTTGGCTCTATTTCGCTGGCTCCTGCTAAATCTATTGATCTAACTGCGTATCCATCAACTGTAGATCTATCAAAAGGAGGATAATCTATAGGAGCAATAAGATCTTCAGCTAAAACTTTATTCACTGACTCAAACAAAGGAACCTCTATAACACCTAAAGTATTTATTCCATTTAATTCTTTTTCTATTAAATTTAAAGCCTCCTCTACGGAGACCAATTTATGAAACACTAGTGCCATGTTTTTCACCTAATAATCTAATAAAGCTCTAAACCATTTATTTTTATAAATATTTCTATTTGCAACTTAAAAGAGGTTAAAATTAAATCTCTTTTTAATATTTTAATCTATAAAAATAATAATACAGTTAAGAATTTTATTAATAGAGATGGTATAAATGAAAAAAGAGGCAAGAATTTTCATAAATAAATGTAAAGAAAACATCTGTTGTGGAATAATATTAAGATTTTATTCAATAGATGGCTTTGTCATTTCACTTAATGGATGTAAAGAGTTATGCGACAGACTTAAAGAAAGTGGATATTTTTATGAGCTATCGTATTTTAATGGAGATTGCAATTGTGGTATTAATAATAGTACGGAAGTAAATCAAAAATATCATTTATTTTTATTAAGTTTAATCGAAGAATTTGAAAATATTTATAAAAATGCGGGGGGTGGGGTTTGAACCCACGCAGGCCTACGCCAACGGGTCTTAGGCCCGTCCCCTTTGGCCAGGCTCGGGCACCCCCGCGCATTTATACAATTATCTAGCTTACCCTTAAAGTATTTATCGTTTGTTTTCCAGATAGGTTCCTTTTACCCTCTATCATAGATAATTCTACACAAAAATGAGAAACATATTTTTTTAGAATATAATGAAAAATCTTTATAAATATTTAGATCATAATATTAATCTTCTATATCTATGTTCATTTCTTTTATTTTTTGAAGATATTTGTCTCTAAATTCTGAGTTCATTTCTTTTATTTTTTTTAAGGCTTCAATAACCTTTTCCTTTGGATCTATACCTTCTTCCAAATCAATATATAATATTAACTTATTCTCAAGAGGATGAGGAACTTCATAATATGCAATATTTACGCCTTTTAATCCCTGTAGAGTTGTGGATAAAAGATTTCCCAAAGTATGATCCTCATTTTCTATTTCTATCTTATATATTCCCTGTTCGGTTTTGCTAATCTTAATATTGCCTACCATTTTATTACACCTTGCCTAACATTTCATACGTCTCCTTCCAACTATATTTAGTATATATCTTATTTTTATTCTCTTCTAAAATTCCTAAATTTAATCCCTCCTTTATAAAATGATCAGCTTCACTTATGTCTTTCTTGTAGATAGTCAAATAACATGCAAGAACTTTTTTAACGGCATTACTATAATTTTTATCTGATATTTCCTTTAGATTTCTTTCTAAATCTTTTGCTAAAGATATTACCTTTTCCTTATTTGCTGTAGTTATAATAAAGCCATCATCAATCTCCGTTTTATATCCTTGCTTACTTAAAATAAAGACTAAAATATCTAAAAAATCCCTTCCACCACTTGGATTAATATCGCCAATATTATACTTAAACCCATTAACTTTACCTTTATTAGATTCAAAAGATAATATTTCTTTTATTTTAGATTTAATATAATTAATATCTCTGGGGGTTACAAAGAAAATTATAATTAATTTGTTATCTTCTATTCTAATTAATGCCTCTTGGCTTGATATGATCTCATTAATTTTTTTAAAAATAGTTTCTGCATCGTACCCTTCTTTTAAACTAAAAACCAATTTCTTTTTTATATTTTTCATTAATGGCACCTACGGTGGTATCATTATTGTTTTTTTCATATCTATCTTTAAAAGTTTAGAAGTAGCTAAATTAGATATTTTTCTTTTTTCAACATTACCGCACTTAGGGCATTTAAGCTGGTCATTATTAATTGGAGTCATTACTTCCCCACATTTAGAGCACATAGAATATATTACACCAAATTGGGGTCCCTTTAATGAAAGATTGAATGGATTCGTTGAACTAATAACTTTAGCTAGTATAATATCTCCAGGCTTCACGATTTCAGTTAAATCATTATATTTATCTACACCAATTTGATTTGAAAGAATAGCACCAGATAAAGGACTTGAAAATTCATGTTCCCACTTAGGTCTTGGATATAAAACTATAACGCCAAATATGTCAACAAATATTATATTTTCTTTTACAGATGAGACTGAACATAAAACAATACTATTTTTCTTAGGTAATTTTAATTTTTTATGAGTATTCACAGATATCATCTTATTGTTGAGATCTATAGCTATTTTACCTAAGAAAGCCGACCTCAAAAATCCTGTTTCCTGATCTACATATACTCCTTCTCCTTCAACAAACTCTTCTTGTTGAGCTACAATTTCTCCAGGCACAACTACATCATTTTTCAAAGAGAACGACATCTACCTTTACCCTCCTTATCCTGCTTTTATGATGTTCCATTGAAGCTGGTATTGGAAACTCTCTAGTGCTTATTAATCTCAACCTATACCCCCACCTATAGCTTAAAGCAGAGTGGAAATTTAAATTTCCTGATTTGAGAACTGAATAAATTCTATTTGGACTCAATGAAAAAGCGTATTCTAAGAATGTTTTATCTGCATTTCTTTTCCATACACCAAAAGGGGGATTCATAATTATTAAATCTATTGATCCTTTTTTAATTAGACCTAAATTTTTGTTTATATAAGCATTTATTAAAAAAAGCCTTCCTTTTAGCCCTAAAGACTCTTCAGCATATAAACATTGCCTGAAAAATCTTTCATCTACTTCAATACCTATGGCTTTCGATGCGCCAAAAATTAAAGAGGCTAAAGCTATTCTACAAGTCCCTGAACCCAAGTCGAGAACTATCGAATTTTCAATCACATTTGAAATATAAGCATGATTAAGCATATCCAAAATAATTTCAGATGGAGTATTATATTGCTCTAAGTTACGGCTAGGACTATCTATCGAAGGTAATTCATTTTCTAGAAAAACCTTAACATTTTTAATTACATCTTTTTTATTCAAGACTAACACCAATATTAAGTTACCATGGGAACATATAGTTATCAATTTTGCCAGCTAAAGCCATATAAGCTTCTCCTGGCGTCAAAACAGGTTTCTCATAATCAATCAAATCATCTATGGGGATCCTAGGACAACTGGTTATTATAAACGCGTCATACCAATCATTATCAATAGATCTTAGATTAATCTCATTTATGTTTTCTGATGAAAGCAAAACATATTGTTTTTTAGATAACATTTTTATTATCATGTTTATTATAAAAGGTCTATATTGGCCAGTTTTTAAACCTATAATTACCCCCCAATGATTTGCTTCCATAGCCTTCGATATAGTAAATAATCTTTTTTTATAGTATTTAGCCCCTATTGGAGTAAAGTCTCTTACTGTATTACTATAAAGATCTATTTGAGCTATTGGCTTTAATGTAGCTAAATATAAACCCAATGGATGAAATTCTCCTCCACCTAAAAATATATATCCATCAATTTTTTTATTAAGAACTGGTCTAAAATCACAACCTATTATTTGCCCTGGCTCATAATATGGTGCTAATCCATTTGATTCGATAATATTATACTTTTTATTTGAAATAATATTAAAAATTTTATTATATAAATGGGTATGCTGCGCTGTCAATGCTACCGATATATTTTTAACATTATAACTATTTAATATTTCTAACGCCCTTAATACAAGAGTTTCATCAACATCTATTTTACTTAAAGCCTTAACAAATACTATTCTTTTCCTTATATTTTCAGGAAGGGATAAAGGAGATGCTATATAATTTGGATATTCTGAATGACCTATGTGAATAATTATATCTGGGTTAAGAATAGAAAATATTTGATTATATTGTAAATCGCATGCGCCATATATGCTCTCCATGTGGATTATTGGCTCTACACCGTATTTTTCTCTTATACAGTTAGCTATAGTGAGAGAAAATTGTTTTAAACCATCAGGAAGCTGAATTAAGACTTTCTTACCTTTTATTTCAATATCAGGAAAAATTAAAGTATAAGGAATACCGCAATCTAAACTTTCAGGCATTATTATTTCTCCGTTTTATCTTCAGATATTACAATTCTAGTTTTCTGCGGCAATTTTGAGGCTCCTCTTCTTAAAGCTTCCTTTATTTTTTCTATATCAGCTTTCCTACCCCATACTTCAATTAACTTATCTCCAGCATGAACTATAGCAGCAACACCTATAGGAGTACCAAAAGATAGCCTCATACCGTCTTGCAATCTGTCCGCTCCTGCAAATGCCATCATTTTATTTTCCCTTATTACCTGATGAGGATACTTTGGTATTCTCATATAATAGTGAGCATCTCCAACTTCTGTTGATAAATATTTACTTGTCATAACTCTTGCTGCTTCTAAGGCATTCGACCTTATTTGACCTGTTTCTAATGATATTAAGTCTAGCTTAACTTCATAATTTTTCAACATTTCTTTATTGCCCATTTCAAATTTTGTTATTTTAGGGGGTGGAGCGCCATGTATATACTCCTTTCTTGTATAAGGTTGACTAGTTATGTGCGAATAGCATCTTCCAGGTCTCATTGGCATACTTTATCACCTACTTTACTTTTATACTCAACCCCTTTAAAAGTTTGTATTCTATTAAAAAACTAACATAAGATCTCAAAGAATCTCAATATTTAAAAAATTATGGATTAAGCTTTTATTCAATTTTAGATATAATAAAATGGGTAAGTAGAATGCAGGAGTTGCCGAAAGAAATAGAAGACTTTCTTCTTAACGATGTACCAAAAATAGCTAAAGAAGTTGATGAGAAAAATGAAGTGCCAAAAGCATTCATTAATAATATGAAAGAAATTGGTTTATTTAATCTAAGAAAATATGGATTGGGGGGATTGTATAAGGCGGTAAGACTGGCATCGAGATCTAGCCCAGCTATAGCTCATATAATAATGATTAGTGGCTCAGGGTCGTTAAAATCAGGAATTGATAATTCTATCTTTTCTGTTACGATAACTGAACCTGGTGGAGGAACTGATATAAAGGCAAATTTAAAGACTGTTGCTGAAGAGGATTCGGAAGGTAATGCTATTATAAATGGAGAAAAAATTTTTGGAAGCAATGCATTATATGCAGATCATTTCATAATTCTGGCCCAGAGTTCTCAAGGCCCAACTCTCTATTTAGCAGAAAAACAGGAAAATATAAAAATCAAGCCCATGGAATTGATTAGCTTTAGAGGTGCAGGTATTTCAAATGTAATTTACCAAGGGACAAAAGCCAAGAGGATTTCTAAACCTGGAAAAGGGCTTAGAGAGGCTCTTGAACTTATTAACTTTGGTAGACTCGGTTATGGTTCTATAGCACTAGGAATAGCAGAGGGAGCCCTTAGCGAAGCAGGTAAAAATGCGTTAAGCAAGAAAATATTCGATAAAGAATTATCAGAATATCAATCAGTAAAATGGATGTATGCTGAAGTAGAAATTAAAATAAAATTACTTGAGTCTTTCATAGACAATGCAGTTCATAAATATGATAGCAACGGTTCTTTAGACCCATTAGATTCAGCCATATCAAAGGTTTCTGCAGGAGAGTTAGCGCAAAGGGCTACATGGATAGGAGTACAATTATTAGGAGGAAGAGGTCTTAGTTACGGGACTCTATTAGAGAGATTATCTAGAGACTCTAGAGTTTTAGACATAGGGGAAGGAGCAAGGGAAGTATTGCTTGACTTTATAGGAGATAATGCTATCAAGAAATATAAATAATTAATATTATAAACATTTAATGCATTTTTGAATCAATAATATAAATTGTGTAACTGTTATTTAGTTTTTGAAAGGAAAAATTTTTAAATATTAGAAATAAGTAAATATAACTAGGTGAAAAATGTGGAAAATAATGAAGTTAAACCTATAAAGGCCTTAATTCAATGCGTATCCGTACCTGACTACGATCTAGCTGCACAAATACTTAACTATTTGCTTGATAAAAAAGAACTAAGTGTTAGAGATTTAACCAAAGTTTTAAGTGTTAGTTATCCACTAGTTTTAAGAGTAGTTAATGACTTAGCAGGCTTAGGCATTGTTGAAACAAGTAAGCTAAAAGTTGAAGGCAGAGGTAGACCGAGAAAGTTAGTTAAAATTAACGTTAGCAAGCTCCTAGAAATGCTAGACGGTTGCAGAAAGAATTTAGATGAAGCTGAAAAGATATTAAAACAAAAGCCTAGAATTTAAATTCCATTAATTGCTTCAACAAAGTTTATTATTACTTTATTAGGGTCTTTTGCTTTCATAACGGCGCTTGCTATTAGAACTCCAGATGATCCCAACTCAATAGCCTTAACAGCATCATCTGGCATGGTTATACCAGCCCCAGCTAAAACTGGTATATTTTTAATTTTTTTGACTGCACTTACAGAATCAGTTATTATTTCAGGCTTAGCTCTTGATACAGGTATTCCGGAACCAATAAGTTCTGGGGGTTCAACGGCTATCATTGTTGGATCCAAATAAGCTATACCGGCTGCTTCACCAGAAGTATCGGCACAAACTAAAGATTCTTTTCCACCATCTTTAATCTTCTTCACTATTTTTTCTATATCCCTATAAACAATTTTATGTTCACTGTGATTTACTAAGGATCCTTTAACCTCTAAATATTTTAATGAATCAGCAGACAAATAACCAGTATAAGCACCAAATTCTAATGGATCTAAATGCTGCAAAAATATATCATCATAAATGCTGTTCAGTTTACTTACCATGACTGATGGGACTGCTAGTATTATGCGCACATTATTATACTTAGACGTCAATTGGTTTGCTGTCCTTGCTATATCTAACGCAACATTATTATATGCGGTCTCGTACGACTTAAAATTTATAGCAAACACGTACTTCATTTTAACCACAATTTATTTAGGAAGGTTTCAACTAAATATGCTTAACAGAAAAATCTATAATAAAAATTTTGTTACAATTCTTCCAATTCATGCCTCAATTTGGGCTTATAACCTAACTCAAAAGGCCTGAACCTTTTTTCTAGTTTCTTTAATACATCAGGTAATGTAGTATATTCCATATCTTCTGGACCTAATCTGTGCGGCATAAAGGGTCCATGCCTTCTCATATATTCTGCTATTATTTGAGCTTGCCTTCTGGTCTCATCATATGCAACATCATCAAATAAATCGCTTGGCCCTATTAAATTTCCATTTTTAATATTAAAACCTAGAGCAGCTACTCTTGGTGGTCCATCAAATCTAGTCATTTTTGCATCCTTTATTCCAACGGGCATTAGTGGACCTGTATGACTTCCTCTCATCCATCCTTCAACCAAATGAGGAAATGAAAATGGCTCTAAAATTTCACCTAAAGCTGGAAATCCGCTTTGAGCTCTAACAATCATTACTGGATCATCTTTCCCTATGTATTTTCCTGCTATGAGGCTGAGCCTTTCTGAGCTAATAACAGAAGCAATTTCTCCATCTTTTCTGTGAACAAATTTAACAACATATCTAGATGGTGTTCCAATTAATGCTAGCAAATCATATAAATCTTGAGGTATATTAAAATCTATAGCTTTTCCTTCATAAACATCTAAAACTGTAAATATAAAACCATCATGCATCCTAGGATCAATTACTAAACCAGCTGTGTTAAATGGATCAGCAAAAATTTTATACAAGGGTAAATTAAATGCTCCAGGTTCTGTTTTGTCTGCCATAAACACTACAATAGGCTCTGCAGGCCTCTCATTAAATTCCATTTCAGCAACTCCAGGACCCATACCTCTTACGTTGCCACTAAATGAACTACTCAATAAATCCTGGCCTGCTGCATAAAGTCCTAAATCTTTAGCCACTTTTGCTGCTTCTTCAAACGCGTTCCACGCAGTACCGTGAATTTCTTTATTATCTGTACCTTTCTTATGAGTCATTATAAGTTGAAGATCGTCACCTACTGCAGTAACATAATAATCTATTAACAACCCATTTTTCTTGGCATCGGCTAAAACTCTTGTTGCTGCAAGCATTGTATCAGGGTGCACCTTATGATGGCCAGCTAGACTACCTATATCAGCCTTTATGACACTTAATGTTATTTTTTCTCCCAATTCATGCGCCACTAAAATCACCGATAATTCTAGGTTGTAAAAATCCTTAAAAATCTTTCACTTTATGAAATATGCTGTCGAAAAATAATTATAAAATAATTTACCATGGAACGCTTTTCAACTTTAGCTTATATGCCGTATAATTTGTTAACCTATGTAATGCATAGATAATCACTGCAAAAGCTAACTCAGCATATAAATTAAACACCTTTCCAGCAAATAAATAAAGAAAAATTAATGCACCAACATAAAAGTCTAGTTGATCCAATAAAGGTGCAGGAGCTCCTCTTTCTAAACCTATTCTCCTTTTTATAAATGATGCTGTTAAATCTCCAAGGAGGGCCCCAATAGAAGCTATTAAAGAATCAAATAAGATATTGTGCCAAACTATTAGGCTTTCTATACCTCCTATTATAAGTCCTGCTATAATTCCCGATAAAAATCCACCCCATGTTTTACCGTCACCAAAAATTCTTCTTCCATCTCTCCATTTTTTCCCCATATCAATTGGAGGGAGGCCGTGTATAATAACAGGAGTTCCATTTGCTACCATTGCTGGTAGTATAAATACAAAAATACTTAGCAAATTATAGCCAAAGTTTACTAAATCCATTTCACACCATCCCTAATTATCTCATATCCCAATATTACTTTTCTAGGCTTTAGTAATTTTAATTCAACTACTTTTTCATTTAACTTGTTTGTGATTCCTATTGCCTTTGCCCAGGGTATTATCCATGTATCCATAGACATTTTGCTGCTATCAAAATCTTCCTGAGTTATTTGACCTGTAGCAAAACCGCCAACAATACTTAATAATGAAGAAATAAAAGATAGTTCTTTTTCTGAAGTATCATCATTGAAAGTTCTAAAAAGATAATTTATAGAGTCTATTATAATATATTTTTTCGATTCAATACCTTCTATAATTTCTTTTAATAGTTGTTCCTTTGTAACTACCAATTTTAAAGGGACATCATATATAAAATATTTACCATAGGTAAAAGTTTGAGCTTCTGTAGCTAAAAATACAAAATCCTTCCTTTTATTAATTAAATATTTTGAAATTTCAAACGCTAAATGAGTCTTTCCTGTTGCAGGTGGCCCATATATAACTAAAAATACATTATTATCAATAAAATTCGATATAAATGGATGAAGATTCCGCTCTTTTATACTCAAGAGCTTTCCTCTTCTTCAGATGTCTTTTCTACTAAAACTTCTCCTCCTGCTTCTTTCACTTTTTCTATAGCTTTTTTTGTTGCCTCTTTAACTATAACTTTTAATTTCTCATATACTTTTCCATCAGCTATTAATTTATCATAACCCATCTCAGTTAAGTTTACAACAATTCTATCCCCTTCTAAATTCCCAGTTTTCTTTAAATCATATGCTAGTTCATCAAGGTCTCTTAGGCTTATTTCATTTTTCTCATGCAATAATCTATTTCTTATTGGAGCGAAGCCTTTTGCTCCGTACCAATTTGGATAGTATTTTAGCATCCAAGTTTTTCTATGTTTATTCATTCCAGAACCTCCAGTACCTCCTTTGCTTCCAGATTTTCTATGCTGTCCTACTCTTCCCCATCCCATGGATCTTGTTCTACCTCTTAATTTCCTTGATTTTTTCCTGCTTCTTGCAGTCAAAGCCATTCTGTTCACCTACTTCCAACAAGTATTTAAAAGATTAGATTTAAAAATAAACTTGATCCTTAAGCCATCTTTAATATAAGTTCGTTAATAGCTTTACCCCTATACCCAAGTTCTCCATTTGGATACAGCTTTTTAATTGATAAATCAAATCCTCCACTAGGTGGATGCAACCTGAAGAATGGCTTAATTCCTTTCTCATCAAGTTTATTATAATATATTTCTTCTTTAATTATTTTATCGGCAAACTCTTCTATGTTACTTAAACCAAGCTTTTCCTTTATTACTTGATCTGTTATAGGCTTATCTCCAACAATTTTCCCTCTACGCTTTATAAGCTCTATTAATGTCTCCTTATTTATTTCTCCCCATGTAATAGCGGATTGTCCTTCTCTTAATATATCCTTTATCCCATTAAGGCTTTCTGCATATAATACTGAAACAAAATTCCTCCTTAACCTTAATATATCTAAAACTTTCTCTACTTTTGGATCTAGTCCACTAGAACCTCTAATTCTTATTATAGCGTAAACCAAAGTTATCACCTAGTCCAATCCATTGGTGTAATTGTTCTAAATGTATTCCTTAATGCCATATATGTAGCTCTAGCAAAATTATACGATGTTCTTGTTTCTCCAAAAGTTTTTGCCCAAACATCTTTTATACCAGCTAATGTTAACACTTTTTTAGCTACATCACCTGCAACTAATCCAGTACCTTTAGGTGCTGGCTTTAGTAATATAACTACACTTCCACTTTTTCCAATAACTGAATATGGCACACTGTGCGGCTCACCACATGTACACTCCCAGCTACCACAACCTCTTCTTATTGGAGTTATATTGAGCTTGGCATTTCTTATGGCTTTATCTATTGAATCCCTAAATTGCTTAGCTTTGCTTTTTCCTACACCCACATATCCATTTTTATTGCCTATAGCTACAGTTGCCCTATACCTTGCAATTCTACCTGCATCAGTCATTTTTTGAACCATTGTAACATCAATTATTTCAACCTGCAAATCTGGAAGAAGCACATCAACTATTTCTGGTTCTAAAATTGGCAAATTTCTCTTAAATATTTCATCAATACTTGTAATTTTACCTTCTTTAACAAGCTTTCCTACTTGTGTTTTAGGTTCCCAAACTTCTAATACTTGAGTGTTGCTCATTGTCTATCACCTTCCAAACTTATATTACTAAAGCTACTTTTTATTGAATTTAGTACCTCCTCAAAGTGCTTGGATAGCTCCTCTGGAGGTAACCTCTCTAATTGTTTTGAGAATTGCCTTTTATAAAATTCTGGATCGTTCTCTTTTAAATCTTGAGCCCATTTAGAAATACTTCCACATTTAATTCTCTCCTCATCGGGCAAAATATCATCAGAATGAGGAACTTTGATTCCGGCATCTAATAATCCTTTAAGAGATGCAAATACTCTACTTCCCTTAACTGGGGTTTGTAAACCTATATCTAAGACAACTTCTTTAATTCCCTTTTGTCTTGCTCTTAATCCAGCTAAGTATGCTGTTAAATATGCTGTACAAATGTTTTTACTGTAACCTTTCCAATTATATAGTTTTGATAATTCTTTACTATGAGCAGCTGCTATTACTTTATCACCTTTTGCGTCAAACTCCACAATTTGAACTAAAATATATTTATTAGTTTTCCTAACAACTGCTCTTGGTTTTTGTGATATAACTAGTTTATATCTGAGATGATAATCTGTTTTACCTTGCCTTCTTCTCTTTAAAGCCAATTTATACCTAGGTCCTTCTTTCATGCTTTAACACCTTTCATTAACTTATTTTCATCAATATATCTTCTTAAATCAGACAAGCTACTAAATGCATTACCTTTAGAGAGCCTATAAAGCCTTCTGTAAGCTTTAGAGTCTATCATTTCTTTATCTCTTAAATATTTCAAATAAGTTCTGATTTTTCTTATTTTGTTTACCCACTCCTCTTCTTCATCAACTCTTGTTTTCTTCGTGCCTTCTCTTTTACCATAGCCCCTACGATGCCCTTTAACCCTTTTTATATGCCTTATTAACCATCTATGAGAGTTTGTTTTCATTGGTATTTTCTTAATTAAACCCCTTTCAATTAAAGCCCTCACATCATCTTTTGTTATTGCTTGGCTTATTTCTTCTTCATTTTCAGGATCAGGGCTAATCCATACCCTACTCTGCCCTACTTTAAGTATTTCCGATGCAAGCCTTTTTTGAAGTTTATAATCCATATATACCACCATTAGCTACCCTAAAGCCTCTTTCTTTAGCTGCTTTAAGCAGTTCTACCCTTTTCTTAAGCCCTACAGAAGAAGCTATATAAATTATATGCGCGTTAGGACTTAACAATTCTAGATCTTTTTTATTTGAAATAACCATAGGAATTAATCCTGATGGGTGTAAACCTCTTATAGCATTCTTATTTTTATATCCAACCTTAACAATTGGAGGATATCCCTTTCTTTGTAACCTCATTTTTGCATCTATTCCTTTGGGCTTTCTCCAACTGTCGCCTAATCTCTTAAATCTCCACGATAAATATCTCATAAAATGAACTCTTCTCTTTTCTGAAATAGACTCTCTAATTTTCTTTCTTTGCTTAATTATATCCCTTGTTATTTGCTCAGAGCTCATTATTCAACCACCTCCCTTGAATAAATATAAATTCCATCCATAAACTTCCTTCTATCAAAATCTGTTATCTTTGTTGCTAGCTCTATGTTTGCAGCGCTTTGAGAAACCTTTTCTATATCATTTCCTTCCAAAATTATATCAGTACCTTGGATCTTTACATTGACACCTGGCAATATTATCGCATATCTTGGGGATTTTTCACCTATAAAGTTGCTTATTATTAATCTATTACCATCTTTCTTAACGCTTATTGGATAGTGACTGTATATTATTTTCAATTTATATCTAAATCCTCTGGTTACTCCGATAATCATATTTTTAACGTGAGCAACAACCGTGCCTACAGCCGCTTTTTTCTTAGCATCAGCAAAGAAGGCTTGTACTATAAGCTTATTATCTTTAATTTCCATATTAATTCCCTTCATATGAGAAAAATCTTTTTCTAGCTGACCTTTACTCCCCTTTACTATTACCCTATTACCTTCTAACTTTATTTCAACATTTTGTGGAATCTCTAAGTCTCTCATAGCCAGTATTTCTTTTGCCAATGTTAGCACCTACCTATCTGCACTTCATTCTGGAGAATCAGCGCGTATAAAAATATTTAAATTCTATCTAATTTTTCTCTGATAACCTCTAACAAGTCTTCTTTTTTCATGACTTTATACCCTATTAATGGTTTTCTAAACTTTCCTATAACAATTATTCTATCGGGATCTTCTTCTGGTTTTGAATTAAATAATCTTACTTTATAATAGCCTTTCTTTCTGCCCATATAGATGTAAGCAAACTTAGCTTTTTTGCTGCTCATATTTTGTCGCCCTATGTTTATTATCAAATAAACGTTTTTAAGCTGTTCGTATTTAAAAACAAAATTATTTTATATTAAGAAGTTTTCAGTCTACTCTATTTATGATTATAGTATCTATAATAAATAAAGCTCATTATAAATGACAAAGTAAATAGCAACCCTCGCCCCTCTAGAGGGCGAGTAGTATTTTTAAAGTTTTTTGCAAAAACTGTAAGGTGTGCAAGGAAGCCCATAGTGGGCGTATTAAAAGATGAAAGCAGCAAACCACAAAGTTATTATCCCCCTAAGGGAACCCTCGCCCTTCAGGCGGGAAGGAGATCAGTATCTCAAGAGTTATGTTAATTAGTACTATTTATTTGCACCTCATATAATCATTCCTCTATGGAGTTAATTTTAATTTCTTTTTCAATATAATAGTTAATATTTTCTTTAGCATATATATTATGTTTTAACTTATAAAAAGGCTATCTTTGAGGTTTAGTTATTTATTTAAAAAATATTATTAAAAATGAGTTAAAGCTTTAAAAACATTTACTGAAGTGAAATCTTCTTCAATTGATTAGATATTCTCTCGTACATCATAATAACATCTCTTGATAGGCTTGGCGGCACTTTCTTTAATGCTAATTCAAAGTGTTTAAATTCAACGGGAGATACCTCTAATTTTTCTCTTAATTTTATCATAACAGCCTCTCTTACTACAGCTGCTATGTCAGCTCCTGTATAGCCTTCAGTCATTGAAGCAAGCTTTTCTATAGACACATCGTTTGCTAGTGGGACTTTCTTTAAATGTATCTTAAATATTTGTTTTCTTGACTCAAGATCAGGTGGAGGCACATATATAAGTCTATCAAATCTTCCAGGCCTTAATAAAGCAGGATCAATTATATCGGGTCTGTTTGTAGCTGCTATTACTACAACATTAGACAGAGGTATTATGCCGTCTAATTCTGTTAATAATTGGTTAACTATTCTATCAGTCACACCAGTTGTATCGCTCTTAAATCCTCTTGCTGGAGCAATTGAATCTATTTCATCAAAAAATACAACTGTTGGAGCTACTTCTCTTGCTCTTTCAAATATTTTTCTGACAGCTTTTTCGCTTTCACCTACCCATTTACTTAATACTTCTGGCCCTCTAACTGTTATGAAGTTAGCTCCGCTTTCTGTTGCAACTGCTTTTGCTAATAATGTCTTACCAGTTCCTGGAGGACCATATAATAAAATACCTTTTGGAGGCTCTATGCCCATATCACTAAATACCTTTGGATATTTCATAGGCCATTCAACGGATTCTTTTAATTCTTGTTTAACATTATCTAATCCACCTATATCTTCCCAATGAACTTCTGGAACTTCTACGAAAATCTCCCTTATTAAAGATGGTCTTATTGATTTCATAGCATCTAAGAAGTGTTTCATGGACACTTCTAAGTTCTTTAGTATATCAGGTTTTATCGTTTCATTCTTAGATAAATCGACTTTTCCACTTGCCATAAATTCCCTTAACGCCGACATTGCAGCCTCTTTTACTAAAGCTGCTAAGTCTGCACCAGTATAACCGTTGGTTAATTCCGCTATTTTTTCTAACTGAACATCCTTAGATAAAGGAACATTTCTCGTATGTACCTTTAAAATTTCTATTCTTGCTCTCTTATCAGGAGGCCTTATCTCTATTTCTCTATCAAACCTGCCGGGTCTTCTTAAAGCCGGATCTACATCATCTGGTCTATTAGTTGCCCCTATAACTATGACTCTACCTCTTTCTTGCATACCATCCATTAGCGTTAATAATTGGGCAACTACCCTTTTCTCAACTTCCCCTGTTACTTCTTCTCTTTTAGGAGCTACCGCATCTATTTCATCGATAAATATTATAGATGGTGCATTATCTTGAGCTTCTTTAAATACCTCCCTTAGCCTCTCTTCACTTTCTCCGTAAAACTTACTCATGATTTCAGGACCATTTATTGTTGCAAAGTATGCTCCTATCTCATTAGCTAGTGCTTTTGCTAATAATGTCTTACCAGTTCCTGGAGGACCATATAATAAAATACCTTTTGGAGGCTCTATGCCAAGTCTCTTAAAGACCTCTGGATGTCTCATAGGCAATTCTGCTATTTCCCTAATTTTTTCCTTAGCTTCTTCTAAATCCCCTATATCTTCCCATGTTACCCTTGTTGTTCTATGCACCGGAAACTCATTTTCCTTTACTGGTTCTTTTCTTAATTCTACGACAGTCTTATCTGTTACATACACATTATCAACTGGTTTAGTTTGAACTACAACTAAAGGTATTTCGCCCTGAACTAAAACAAGCTCTCCTTGAGTTAATGGCTTCCTGATGAATTCTTCTTTTATATCAGAAGGAGATAGATAAAAATCTATAGTAAAGGGTTCTGTTTTTTCTAATGGTGCAAACACAATTTTTTCAGCAGGTTTAACATTATCTGCTTTTTCTACATCGACGTAATCTCCAACACTAACTCCTAAAGACCATCTTAAATAACCATCCATTCTTATTATACCTGTATCTTCATCTTCGGAATGCAATGGCCAAACAACTGCTATTACTTGGCTTTTTTGACTCTTGACTTTAACAAAATCTCCTGTTTCTATACCTAATTTTTTCATAGTAGCTTGGTCTACTCTTACAATTTTTCTTCCAGGAGTGTCAGATCTGTACGCCTCTGATACTAGTAATGAAACACTTTCAGGCATTTGTGTCACCGAATTTCTATTAACTCTAAAGGTTATAAATATCTATATATTCCATATTTCTATATATGTTTAACCAATTAACAAAACCCAGATTATATATTTTAATGGACTCAAAATAATTAATTTTTATGCAATAAATATAATCAACTAATATTTAATTCTTCAATTAGTTCTGCATAAGTCTTTTTTACTATATCGCCGTTTATGTTTAACTCATTTATTGTCTCTTTTATATCATCAACAGATTTTCTATTTGATTCTATCTCTATAAAACATCCTAAGCTATCTACTTTATCTAAAGTAACTAATACTTCCTTAAAGCTATAATACTTCCTAAATTTAGTTACATAAATCCCAGGACTAAATCCTAGCTTCTCAAACAAAGCAATGGGATCATTATCTACTTTTACTTTAAGTTCTTCCCTGGATTTTACTAATTCTTCTTCCTTTGACCTATTACCTTTATATGTTATTGTTTCAGGATGGCCATTAACATATCTTATTCTGAGAGCTTCATCTTTTAACTTTAAATCTTTACAGGGATGATTTAAGTACAAGTCTTTTTCTTCTCTTGAATCTAGAAACTTAGCTCCTTTCTCAATTAATTCTTTTTCTATTTTTGATAATTCATCACAATTTACCTTTACTTTTATCTCCACTTCTAAGTTTTCTTTGCTCAAACATTCCATCCAAAATTAAATATGAAAATTAACAATAAAAAATTTATCTAAGTTATTATTAGTTTAAAAATTACAAAAAACTAAAAACATATAGAAATCCTAGCGAAAACAGAAATTTTAAATTATACCAATGAACTTTTCCTATAGATTTATAACATAAAATTATGAACTTAACTCTCATAAAATTATGAACTTAACTCTTTTAATATTTCTTTTGAAACTTCATCTATTAATCCTTGACCTGCTGGAGCTAGTTTTCTTCCTTTACCAGGTATTGTAGTTACTAATCCTGCTTGCTCTAATTGTTGTAGTGCTTTTCTAATTATACTACCTGAACCTTTTCTGAAATGAGGAGGCCTGGTTCCATTTCTTTTCTTACCTCCATATATGGTTTTTAGAGTTCCTATTCCTAATGGCTCTTCAGCTATGCTTATTTTCCTTAATAAAGATGCAACTCTAGTATACCACCAGTCTTCATTAGCAGGAGGCAATTCATTATATACTCCAGTCTTCATATACATAGCCCATGAAGGAATTTCTATTTTCTGCATCTTTTTTAGCCTTTCAGCTAGCTTTTCTATGAGCTTATCTGCTGGAACTTCTTTGGCTGTGACCATTTTTATACCCCTCTAGTTCCTGCAATATCCTGGATATATAAGAGTTTTTGAATCTTAACCACTTTCTTTGTTTATAAAAACTCTTTTCATGCATAAAATTACTTAACTAGAATAAACTAGATTTATAATAGTTTTTATTATCGCTTTTAATTTTCTAAAGAATAGGGCCCGTAGTCTAGGTGGTTAGGACGCCGCCCTCACACGGCGGAGGTCGCCGGTTCGAGCCCGGCCGGGCCCATCTCGATCTATATATTTTAGGACTTTTAATGGGGATAATTATTTATAAGCATATATTATTGTAAAGAAGCAACAAGGTTTGATAATTATGCCTAAAATTTAGAAAAATAATCTAATATTTATTCATATTTATAGGCTTTAAATATTCATTAAAATTAACGAATGTAATAGAACTAAAAGGTGCAATAGATTTGTCGAAAAACACAGAAAATACTGAAACAATTACGATAGAAATGCCTTGTGAAATAGCAGCAAAGCTAGTAATCCCATCTATAAGAGCTTCAATTGCTTACGTATTGGTTAATGATTTTAAACTTTCAAAATATACAGCTGCAAGAATGCTTGGATTGACTCCCGCTGCAATAAACAATTATATTAGTGGCAAAAGAGGGGATAGATACATGAAAATATTAATTGAAGATGAAAGATACTTAAATAAAGTAAAAGAAGCTGCAAAATTAATATTAAATTTCCAAGGAAGATCTGAGGAAGAGATCGATGATTTTATGAGAAAATATCAACAAGCTATGTGCGGTATTTGCAGCGAAGTAAATGAAGTTGCTCATAAACATGGATGCCCGTATAAACATTAGTTAATTAGTTAATAAAACAAATATTATTTAAAGCAACAACTTTCATTTCTAATATACAAAAACTTATTGTTTTATGTGAAATAATAACATAAAACAAACTGTTAATTTGAACAACAAAATTTGTGGGCTATCGATAGAAAATTTAAAGATAAAAATATCTATTTATTAAAAAGAAAATCATATAAATTATAACAATAATAAATTTTATTTAGAAAAGGGGAAGTTAAATGGAGAAAAACTCAGTAGATATCTTCTTTGAGCCTAAAAGTGTGGCAATAATTGGTGCATCACCAAAAAAAGAAAATATGGGAAGAATAATTTTAGATAGTATGCAAAGAAACTACAAAGGAAAAATATACATTGTGAATCCTAATTATAGCGAAATACAAGGTATAAAATCATTTAAATCCATATTAGATATAGAAGATGAAATAGATGTCGCTATAATAGCTGTTGATGCTAGCAAAGTACCAGATATAATGGTTGATGCAGGTAAAAAGAATGTAAAAGGGGTCATAATAGTTAGCGGCGGATTTGCAGAAACTGACACACAACAAGGCAAGGAATTACAAGATAAAATCACAGATATTGGAAAAAAGTTTAATATGAGAATTATTGGCCCTAATTGTATAGGAGTATATAATTCTTTTACTGGCGTTGATACATTCTTCTTACCTTATGAAAGAATGAGAAGACCTAAGAGAGGGCCTATATCAATTATAAGTCAAAGCGGTGCACTACTAGCAACTTTAATGGATTGGGCAGCATCTAAAAACATCGCTATAGGTAAAGCTATAAATTTCGGAAACAAAGCGGATGTAGACGAAATAGAATCATTAGAATATTTAGGCAAAGATAATGAAACAAGAGTCATATTAATGTACATTGAAGGAATTACACCTGGAAAAGGTTATGATTTTATTGAAACAGCAAGAAGTGTTACATCTATTTATGGAAAGCCAATAATTTTAATTAAAGGTGGAAAGACCTCTAAAGGAGCTGGAGCTGCCAAAAGCCATACAGCATCTTTAGCGGGCTCTTATGAAATATTTAAATCAGTTTCTAAACAGGCAAATATAATATTGGCAGATGATTTAGAAGAATTATTTGATATAGCAAGAGTAATGTCTTATAATTTAATACCATCGGGAAATAGAGTTGGCATAATAACTAATTCTGGAGGCCATGGAGTCATAGCTGCTGATACCTTAATAGAAAATGGTTTATTGGTACCAGAAATTTCAGACACGCTAAAAGAAAAATTTAAGAGAATTTTCCCATCTCGAGTATCAATACATAATCCAATAGATTTTACGGGAGATGCTAAGCCAAATCATTATAGAGAGGTCCTAGAACTTCTAGCTGATAATAATGAAGCAGATATGTTTTTAATAATAGCTTTAGTACAACCTCAAACAATGGACTTATCTATAGCAGACGTAATTTTTGAATTTTCACAGAAACATTTTGATAAACCTATAGCTGTAGTAACTATTGGAGCGGAAGAAGGAGAAAGATTGAGAGCTATTTTAGAGGAAAAAGGTGTTCCCGTATTTGAATTTCCCGATAGAGCGTCAAAAGCGTTAGCTAAATTATATCAATGCAAAAGATGCTCATCAAAAAGATTTGAAAGTTGCAGCAGAGTTTATTTGAAAAAAGAATCAATAGATGAAGCTAAAAGAATAATTGAAAATGCTATAAATCAAGGGAGGAATAAACTTCTTGAGCACGAAGCCTTAGAATTACTAAATTCTATAGGGATAAAAACCGCAAATTATTGTGTTATAGAAAATTATGACCAAATAGAATCATGTCTTAGCAAGATAAATTTCCCAATCGCTTTGAAAATTGTCAGTGAAGATAT
Source organism: Caldisphaera sp. (assembly GCF_049974385.1). Classification (NCBI taxonomy): domain Archaea; kingdom Thermoproteati; phylum Thermoproteota; class Thermoprotei; order Acidilobales; family Acidilobaceae; genus Caldisphaera; species Caldisphaera sp. The sequence goes on from NZ_JBMFIW010000002.1 coordinate 93,575, forward strand.
AATACATAAGTCAGATGTAGGAGGTGTTCTACTAAATATAAGTAATGAAGAAGAACTTACAGAAAGCTATAAAAACATTATTAAAAACATTAGAAACAGGCTCCCCCAAGCTAAGATTAGAGGGGTAATGATTCAGGAAATGATAAAACAGGGGAACGAAATAATTATTGGGGGAAAAAGGGATGAAGGATTTGGCCCTGTAGTGATCTTTGGGCTTGGAGGAATATATACTGAAATACTAGGTGATGTATCTATGAGGATATCACCAATAACAGATTGCGATGCTAAAGAAATGATAGATGAAATTAAAAGCGTAAAAATTTTAGAGGGCTACAGAGGCCTAGAACCTGTTGACAAAAGGAAGCTGGCTGAGGCCATAATGAGGGTTGGAGAGCTTATGCTCACAATCCCAGAAATATCTGAGATGGATATAAACCCTCTTATAGCCTCTAGCCTAGGTGCTCAGGCTGTAGATGCTAGGGTAATATTGAAGAGGTGATATGATTGGTAGATTCAGATCAAAGTCAGCAAAGCTCTCAGCAACAAAGTAAGACACCAGTTGATGAAGGAACATTTTTAAAGCGTATAGATGAAATAAGAGATAAGATTTTAGATGTAAAGAATCAAAGGAGACAACTAATTGAAGAGATAAAAAGTCTTAGAGATAAAAGAAGAAAATTAATTGAAGAGAAGAAACAGTTAATAGAAAGATTTAAAACTTTAAGAGAGCAAAGGAAAAAGCTTTTAGACGAACTCGTCAAAGTAAAACAAGATAGAGATAACGTAAGCAAGGAATTTAAAACAAAGTTGGATCAATTAAAAGAGGCTCATAATATAACTCAAAAAGAAGGAGATGTTGCAAAGTTAAGCCTAAGAAAAATACAAAAAAGGATGGAAGAACTTGAGTGGAGACAGCAAACAAGTGTTTTAACGCCAGAAGAAGAAAAGAGATTAGTTGAAGAAATAGATAGACTTGAAGAATTAGCAGAAAGAGTGAGAAAAGCTAGAAAAGAAGAAGTTTCTATACTTGAATTAGAAGCTGATGTAAAAGGCCTAAAATTAAAGCTATCAGAGCTGATAAATAAGGTTAAAGAGTTGAGAGAAAATGCAGGAAGGCTTAAAGCAGAAATATCTTCTCTTAATCCAAAAATAGACGAATATAACAAAAATATAGATAACTTAGGAAATGAAATACAACAAAAAAGCCAGGAAGCAGAAAATCTTACAAAGCAACTAGATGCATTATACCAAGAATATAGAGATCTAATGGTTAAACTCAAAGAAATGAAGCTCGCAAAACAGCGTGGTATTGAAGTAAACATACTAGAACAAAAGAGAAAAGAAATAGAAGAAAAGCAAAAGAAAGGTGAAGCGTTAACTTTAGATGAGCTAAGAATATTATATGGAGATTTAGATAGTATTTAACAAGGAAATGATAAAAGGAATATATTATGAATTTATATCATTTTTATGTAATTATAGATATAGTATGCCGCTAGGAATCCTTTATAACAAAGAGCCATTATTTTACGTATATAAAGCAACAAAAATGGCCAAACTATTAAGCAAAGAGTCACAAAACAGGATTTATCTTCTTTCACCTTACGATCCTGTTCTTTTTTTGGATAGTTTAGAGCATAGAATTGAAAACAATATAAGCTATGATAATGGTTGCCCTAAATTAGACGAAAGCATTGGAATTTGGTATAATTGCGATGCAATATACAAAAAGGAATTTAATGATAAACTTGAATTCTATTGTAGTAATCTTTTAAAACTAAAAGGAGATGCTGTACCATATAATCGAAGCTATGGCTGTATAGTAGAGTTGTTGGTCTTGTTAACAAAAGTTCAAGCAGGCATTAAAGAACCTTGGTTTTTAACTTATGCAAATGGCTTAAAATGGTGTGTGGAAAGATCATCAAATAAGGATGAAAGATATGCAAAAGCTTCAGACCATATATTGCAATTGCTTAAGAAATATTATGGAGAAAGCTAATAAAATAATTAATGGATATACTGATATTGTTGAGCCTATTTTAAAATATCCTAGGCATAGAGAACTCGAATCTTCTATGGAGATTTTATCTCAAATTTGTGATGACTCTTTCTGCAAAAATTTATATAAATTATATGAAAAAATAAACAATAATAGAGTATGTATAGTTGGTCCTGGGAAAATTAATAATAATTTAAAAGATTGTGAAATAATAGCCGGACCTGAAGGTGGGCTCATAAATCTATACAGTTTAGGTAAAAAAATGTTATTTGTTACAACCGATTTAGACTCTTCTCAAAAAATAATTGGAAATTTGAATTTTCTAAGCGATATAAAATTTGTACATATACATGGAGATAATTTAACAAGAGTAAAAATAACAAATGCATATTTTGATAATGTTATATATACTACGCAAATACTTACACCTTATTGTGCTATACCTATAGGCTCTTTTACGGATGGAGACAGAGCAATCGCGTTATCTATGATATTTAATGCATCAGAAATCTATGTTTACGGATTTAATTTTAAAAAAGCTATATGCCCTCATAAAGATTATTGCTTTCCAGATTATAAAAACATAAAAATAAAATTAGCTGAAAAAATTTTAACTTTCGTATCAAAAAAATTAAATTATTCCATAAAACGCTATAATGAATATTTTATTTTCCAAAGATCTTTTTGATTTTTACAAATAATCTTTCTTAACCTTTTTATTGCTTTAAACCAAAAATTTTGCACTAAATAGAGGGTATTTTATTTCTTAACAAAACCTAAGCATATATATCTTTAAATATACTTAAAATAATTGAGGCAAAAATGTATAAGTCAAAAATGAAAGGATTTAAAGAATTAATGAAGGTTGAAGATGCTCTTAAGTTATTATTTGAAAATATAATTCCGCCAAAAATAGAATCAGAGGAAATATATGTAGAGGAAAGCATAGGAAAGATATCTTATGAGGATATTATATCTCAAGTTGATATACCACCATTTAATAGAAGTGCGGTAGATGGATATGCTGTCATTTCATCTGACACTGTTGGGGCATCTATAACAAATCCTATATCATTAAAAATTGTAGGTGAAATAAAAGCGGGCGATAATCCAGAAAACATAAAAAATATAAACAAAGGAGAAGCTGTAATAATTTATACAGGAGCACCTTTGCCTAAGGGTTCTGATGCAGTGGTCATGGCAGAAGACGCTACATATAAAGGAGACTTAGTAGAGATAAACAAAGCTGTTGCCCCTTATCAAAATGTATCTAAAATAGGAGAGGATTTTAGCAAAGGTAAAATTATAGTAAAGAAAAATACCATAATAAAACCATGGCACATAGGTGCTATTGTATCAGCTGGCATAAAAAAGATAATAGTACAAAAGCCTTTAAATGTAGCAATATTATCAACAGGGAACGAAATAGCAGAACCAAACGAAGATTCCAAAGGAAAAATTATAAATAGTACAAAACCTTTGCTCAAATCAATGATTATGTCATTTGGATGCAAACCAATAGATTTTGGTACTGTTAATGATGATATAGAAACAATAAAAGAAAAAATAGAGTTAGCGTCAAGAGTTTCAGATTTAATAATAACTACTGGAGGAACTAGCGTTGGAAACTATGATCTTGTTACAGATGCTATTTTAAAGATTAACGGATCTAAAATTTTGTTTAATGGTGTTAGGATGAGACCAGGCAAGCCTACAAGTGGAGCAGTAATTAATGGAAAGCCGATAATAATGTTATCAGGTTTCCCTGTTGCAGCAGTTACTGCATTTTATGCCTTTATTTTCCCAACAATTAACTTTATGAGAAATACAAGCGAAGAAATAGAACCTAAGATTAAAGGAAAAATAACAAGAAGGGTTGCTAATATAGCCGGAGTCAAGACATACCTCAGAGTAAAAGTTAGAAAGGAGAAAAATGAAATATATGTAGATCCTTTAGCTGTAACTGCATCTGGAGTTTTATCAACACTAACAGAAGCCAACGGTTTGCTAATCATTCCAGAAAACGTTGAAGGATATGATGAAGATGATGAAGTCGAAGTAATGTTGATTTGATATAAATGAATAACAAGTTTCGTTCTTTAAGGTAGCAAGGAGATCAGTTCCATCAGCTAACACTAAAGCCCTATCCTTATAAGCGGGGTAGTTTACTACTATTTCAATTTTCTACATAATTCTATTAAAACATCGTGAGGAGCATTACTTCTAAATCCTACGTCAGAAAATGTCGATTTATAAGATTTATAACCAATTTCCTCCAAAGATGATATGAATTTCGTTAAAGAAGGCATATTGGTCTTCTGGTTTTGGCAAATTGTATCAAGTCTCTGATGGAAGTACTGTTGTATTTTCATTTCGTCTAAATATGTTTTAATAAACTTTTCACTTCTCATAAAAGACTCTATATAAGAAAAATTGCTCAATTTATTTAGCAATTCTTCTATAAACTTTATATCACCTATTTCTCCAACCCATATTGGGCCTAAACAGTTGGAATCGTGACAATCCATTATTAATCCGTTTTCATATTTAAAATACCCAATGTTTTTGTTTAGCATCTCCTCTGATCTCTTAGCTCCCCTATCAATAAGCAAGTAGACTCTTGCATAATGATCTACACTATACGACATAAGGGGTTTAATTACTTTATCGTAAGATGCCGAAACGTATGCAATAAAGGCAAGCAAAACTCTAATCGCAATCTCCCTATAGTGCTTTGTATTAATCAAGTTTACTCTATACTTTCTTTTAGCAGCCATATATTTAGATCCACCTAAAACGGCTAAATCTGTAGCAGTTAATGCTAAAAGAGTTCCTTTTGAGGCTATAGAAATAGAGGTGTCTATAAAAGGTAAAACGCTACCAAATGGATCTAAATCTATTATATTTATTGGCTGACCTTGCTCATACTTTAGGGACCTCATTAGGGCATTTGCTTCCCTATTATAGGCCTCTATATTTTTCAATCTGTTTAGCTCAATGTTCTTCACCATAATATTATAAGAATTTTTGTCTATATCATTTATTATAACTTTAGATAAATTATTTAATTCTAAAGAGTATCTTATACCTCTTACTCCTGTTGCTGATAAAGGATCTATTGCAACTAGTTCTTTACCAGGCCAATACATATTAATAAAAGAATTTAAAGCAATTATTGATAAATCCCTATTAAATACCATAACTGGGTTATAAAAAACTGATAAATGAGATGGTTCTATAATGCCTTCTGATATTTTTGCTTTTCTAGTATCTGGAACATATATTAGAGCTTTTCCTTCTCTAAGCACAGATAGCTCCATTTCTTATCATCTTTGCATATTGATCTATTTTGTTTATATATTCATACCTATTATCAACTGTTAATTCAATAATTTCTCCTTTATTTAACAAATTGTACAGATCGGGTCTTATCCATTTTAACTTGAAATAAAAAGTAGCAATAAAAGGCTTATCATCTTCTAAGATTGGCTTCATATGCTCTTCAAAACCTTTTACTTTTAATTCCATGAGTCCTATTTCATCTATAATAATTACATCAGAATTTCTTATGCTATTATCTAAAACATTTAAAATAAAATCAAAGGCTTCTTCATTTAAATAATAGCTTCCTATTTTTATTTTACCAAAATAATTTCTCGATGCTAATACTACCTGTTTTCCGCTATAAAAATCTTCAACTAAAAAACCAACTCTAAATTTACCTTCTCTAATCTCAGGTGTTATGAATCCCCCAACTTTACATCCATATTCTTTTAGCTTGTTAGCTATTGATAATGCTAATGTGCTTTTACCAACTCCAGGTCTACCAGTAATTGAAATTGAGGCCTTTTTTACATGCTCTTTCTCTTTATTTATTCCCAAAACTATCCCTAAGTAACTCTATAAATTCTTCAAGCGTTAAAGCTTTAGCCTTTTCTAATTCTAACTCTTTTATTAAACTCTTTTCGTTACTTATAACAAAGGACTTAGAATTTGTTGTATCACTTAGCTTCTCAAGGTTTTGGGCTTTGGCTGATAGAGCTTGAGCCCCTTCTTTTCCATGTCTAACTATTATTAATAATCTATTACCTTGTTTATCTTTTGCCCCTATATCTAGCACAGTTCTCTTAGCATGATAAGTTATAAATCCTAGATCTTTTAATTCGTTTGAAATTATTTTTTCTTCTAATACATCAACAGGTTGATCTTCAACTTCTATTTTTTCTAAATATTCTTTACTAAAGATATTTATAGGCTGAAGTATCTCTTCTCCAAATATATTAACAAGTTTTTCACCTAAGTCTACAGAAGGTTCTATAGTTCCTCTTTCATATTCATAGACAGACCTTCTAGAAACATGAAGAATAGAAGCTACTTCACCTAGGCTCATGTTCCTACTTATTCTCTTTTCTCTTAGCTTTTCTGGATTTATTTTTACCTTAAAACTTTCTTTATCTTGAAATATATATACATCATTATTTTCCAATGCGGATATTAAAGTTTCAAGCTTCACAGCTTTAGCTCCATTTTTCTCATAAACGACTCCGTCCACCATTAAAATACCTCTATTTTTTTCAGTTATTATAATAGATGGTATTCCAAGTCTTAAAGATAAACCTAGAAGTTCAGCTATTTCTCCTTTAGGAATTTCTTCTAAATCATGAGCTACCTTAATTAACAAAAACCTATCATTATTTAATTTAACAGCCAGATCAATACTTCTTCTATTAATACTCCTTGGATAGTCTATTACCTCTATATACTCGGACTTATTATAGAGCTCTGCAATTACTTTATACAAAAAATCTTTTGTTTTCCTTTCTGACATCTGTTTTCCTCCATTATTATCATTTGATACGCTTCTTTTATCCAAAAGTAATTAGATACAAATTAGCATTTAAATATTTTTATTATTATAATTATTTTATAATTTATAAAACACTAATATAATTTTATATTAAAAATTAATATTCTATAGAAACCCCAGCATAAGCCTCTGGCTCTTTTTTACCGTAATAATCTAGCCCTTCATCCATGTTATTAATAGACTCGTTGCTTATATTTGCCAATACAAGCGAAACAACCTTATTAACAATGCTATCTACGTCCTCTGATTTGTCTATTACTAACTCATTCTTACCAATTCTTATTTTGGGCATCTCATTAAAGGTGTTTAATAAGTTAAAATAATTTATTACCTCTACAAAAACTGTAGTTGAATAATCATGCCTTAATATATCAGCAGCTTTGAAAGCAACTTTAACCGAAGTATCATCGTCGAACATTCCTGACGAAATAACCACTATAGTGTTCAACCTGACCCCCTACCCCGAATCTATCCTATTATCACTGAATGTAATACGTATGTTAGCAGATATATATGGAATAGCCTAGTATAACCAAAATTACCAAAATAAATTGTTTAAGTAAAGGTTATATACGAGATAATGAATAGAAATACTAAAAACGTTATGTAAACATAAAATCGTTTCAATAAATGCTCAACATTTAAACGTAGCATGTAACATATTTCAAAAAAATTTTTAAAATATTTATATTAAGAGGTTTAGCAAATTATTGTACTTGCCGTCCAATAGATCCAGTCCATAACCGTAATGCACTTTTTGATAGTTCTTTCTAAATTCCTTAACTTCTTCTCTTATTTTACTTGTATCCTCCTTTTTGATGGCAACTTTTTCCATAAATTCAGCTATTTGATCCATTTCGTCTTCCTTCATGCCAAATCTAGTCATTTCTTGAACTCCTATTCTCAAACCGCTTGGATTTTGGACTGCATCTGGAGGATCATGAGGCAAAAGATTTTTATTCAATATAATGTTACTATCCTCAAGCATTCTTGCTATTTTAGCGCCTCCACCTTGTGATGATACATCGACAAGCACTTGATGACTCATAGTATAACCCATATGCTCTCCTATAACCTTAAAACCTCTTTCTGCTAAAGCCTCTGCAAGCTTCTTAGCGTTTTTTGTAATTTGTTTTGCATAGGTCTCTCCAAATTCTATCATCTCAAGTGATGTAATAGCTGTAGCAGGGAGTCTATGGAGATGATGATTACTCAAAAACCATGGAAATATTGTTTTACCAACCTCTTTATATAAATCCTTATCTTTAAATGCAACAACACCACCTTGTGGCCCTGGGAAGGTTTTATGAGTTGATGCAGTCATTACGTCAGCCCCATAATCTAATGGATTTCTCCAAGCGTTACCAACAATTAATCCTAATACATGAGCCGCATCATAAACAAGCTTTCCATTAACAGAATGAATAGCATTTGATATTTCCTTTACAGGATGTGGGAACAAGTAAACACTCCCCCCTAGAACTGCAAACTTGGGCTTAATTTGTTCTATAACTTTTAATGCCTTATCTACATCTACGTTCATTTTTTCCTCATCATATGGCAATTCTATTTGTTTTATACTGAGCGCTCCTAATGTACCAAACTTAGTATGGCTTACATGGGCTCCAGCTTGAACTGGAGCTATAACTGCTTGATCACCAGGATTTGCTAAGACTCTGAAAACTGACGCATTGGCTATAGTACCGCTTATTGGCCTTATATCAACCATATCAGTATGTAATAATTTTCCCATAAATTCATTAGACATAACTTCTAGTTCATCAGAATATTTTGTACCCTGATAATATCTTTTGAAAGGTTTTCCTTCTGCATATCTATTCATAAAATCGCTGACGTAGACTGCTAAAGCTAAAGGGCTCATAATATTTTCACTTGCTATTAAATTTATTGTTTGCTTAACTCTCCAAATATTTTGAGAATTAGTTAATTCCAAAATTTTATTTATAGATTCCATGTCCATAATTCTCGCCATTTATAATTTACTTATATAAAGATTAAAAATTTTTCATTGATACTGAAAATAATTTGAAAGTTTCTGAGATCTTAAGCTTAATATTTTATTAGATAAAATAGAGCTACTTAAAGGACTTAAGCATTAGCCGCTATTTACAGCAAAAAAGCTATCAATATTTTTATTGAAAACTTTTCAATTATATGCGAATTGAAAAAATTAAATATAAGATTAAAAATTTTAACCTAGAAAGTAAAAATTAGTAAACTAGGTGGAAAAAATGTCAAACGATTCGAAAACGAGTAAGGCTATGGCAAGATTAATTAAGAATGTAACCGTGCATACACTATGGATCTATGTACTAGCTATATTAGCAAGGGGAGCAACATATCCTTATCAAGTCAAGAAAAAAATTAAAGAAATGTTTCACTTTAATCCTCCTACAGTTACCCTATATACTGTAATGTATCGTTTAGAAAAAGAAGGATTGATAAGAAAGGCAGAAAATGGATCCTATGAAATAACAGAGGACGGAAAGGCAGCTCTTAAAAAAGCGTCTGATACTTTAAGAAATTTAAGTGAAACTCTTGATCATATATGATATAATTTGTATAAATTATAATTAAAATTTTTAAAGTAAAAATATTTTAGAGTTCAAAAGAAAAAGCAAATATTCTTTAACTGATAAAATTAAATGGGAAATTAAAATGGAAGATAGCATAAATGTCAATGAAAAAGATTTGGTAGAAACAGAAATAAATTATAAAGGTTCTAAAATTATAGCTTATAAGTTAAGAGGAACATCTATACTTGTTTGCCCAATTTGTAAGCTATCCTATTTTTATAGTGAAGCTGATTTAATTAATCACATAATTGCACATGCGAAAGGATTTATAGAGAAAAGAAGAGGAACTCCTACAAGGATTTATAGAAAAAAAGAAGAATATTGAAATCTATATTTCTATATGAATCGATATTTAGTTGCCGTCGTCAACAGTTTCCGATAAACCGTGAAGTTTATATACTTTGTATGTGAATTTAATTATGGTACTGAACGATGCTGAGGCCTAAGGAAGTATGCCAACGCTTAGGAATATCATACC
>NZ_JBMFIW010000003.1:0-88055 GCF_049974385.1 Caldisphaera sp.
TTGGGGTTATCCCGCTAAAGGGGCGGAGGGGTAACGGGTTATCCCGTGACCCTGGTGAAGCCCAAGGGCTGAGAATTAGATATAAATTCATGAAAATTCAATGAAGCCCAAACCCCTTAGATTATAATGCCATCAGTTTTGAACAAACTATTAATATATGAATAAGGGAAGAATTTAAATTTTCAGTAAAATTAAAAACTTAAATAAAAACATAATTAAGAACAGTATATGAGAACATGGGGAAAAGGGGAACTCTTTCATAATTTAGTAAGGTTGATCTATTTAATATGCTTGATATAAAATGTTTGCAGAGGTAAAATAATTTAATACCCCTCTCAAATAGTATAGATTAGGATCATGGCGATAAACTTGAGGATTACATTATCTTGGGAATATTGTGATATTTGTAAAAGAAGGGTAGCAACAAGCAATTGCAGGATAGATAACAAAGAATTTATAAGAGTATGCCCTTACTGCAAAACTTTACTATCAGATATAATAGATTGCGGAGATAAAACAGCTAAAAAGTATCAAAGAAGGTCAACAATTAAAAATAGTAAAGGTATTAATGAAACGCTCTTAGAGAATATAGATAGATATTTAAAGAATACAAAAAGGAGTTAATAATTGCAAAATACAATAGATTGGGGGCGAGGTAAGTGGTGCAGAGTTCAATGATGTTTTGCCCAAAATGTGGAAGTATAATGAAGCCAAAACATATAGAAGGCAAAACGTATCTAGTTTGCCCAAAATGTGGATATAAAATAGAAGCTGATCAAAATAGCTTGTCGAATGCTTTAAAGGTAAAAGAAAAGATCCAGCACACTCCTAAAGATAAGACCATAGTTATCGACTCCGATTCTCCACCTCCGACAGCACAGGTATTAAAGGGTAGTATAAGATGTCCTAAGTGTGGTAATGATGAAATATTGGCTTGGATGATGCAAACAAGAGCTGCAGATGAGCCTCCAACAAGATTTTATAAATGTAAAAGATGTGGATATACTTGGAGGGAATATGCTTAACAGTTAAATAAAACCTAGATCTTAAATGTAATTACTAATAAAGCTTTATATTTAGCGTATATTAAGTAGTTTTGAGCCAAGCAGGTGAGGAGAAATGAAATACATTGTTGCATCAGCATGGCCATATTCAGATTTCATTCCACATTTAGGAACTGTTCTTCATTTATTAAGCGCAGATGTATATGCAAGGTATCTTAAAGCATTAGGAAATGATGTCATATTTGTTACAGGCAGCGATGAGCATGGAACTCCAATAGAATTAGAAGCAAGGAAAAGAAAAGTTAAACCTAAAGAATTAACTGACCAAGTTCATGAATACATGGTAAATTTATTTAAAGAGTTCAATTTTGATTTCAGTTTATTCTCAAGAACAGAAAGTGAAGTTCATAAAGAATTCGTTAAAGAATTTTTAATGAAAATTTATGAAAAGGGCTATATTTTTCCAATGGAAGAAGAGCTTCCTTATTGTTTAAATGATAAAATGTTTTTGCCAGATAGATATGTTGTAGGAACATGCCCTTATTGCGGATTTGATCAAGCTCATGGCGATCAATGCGATAAATGCGGTAGGTTATTATCACCTAGAGATTTGATAAACCCTAGGTGTTCTTTATGTGGATCAACTCCTGTTTGGATAAGGACAAAAAATTACTTTATAGACTTATCTAAGGTTCAAGAGAAGTTACTTAACTGGCTTATTAATAATAGTGAATTGGATGATAATGTTAAAAATTATAGTATATCATGGGTAAAGCATGGATTGAAGCCGAGAAGCATAACAAGAGATATAAGTTGGGGTATAGAATCTCCTTTTCCGGATACTCAAAATAAAACTATTTATGTATGGTTTGACGCTCTTTTAGGTTATTTAAGTGCAACTAAAGAATATTTAATGAAAATTGGGAAAGAAAATGATGCATGGAAAGAATATTGGCAAGACAAAGAAACCAAATCCATATATTTTATAGGAAAAGACAACATACCTTTTCACGCTATTGTGCTGCCTGCCATGCTAATTGCATCAGAGGAAGATTACATCCTTCCATGGAAAATAAATTCTACAGAGTATTTGATGTATGAAGGCCAAAAATTCAGTAAGAGTAGGAAAATAGGTATATGGCTTGATGAGGCAATAAATATAGCACCGGCAGAATATTGGAGATGGGTATTAATTAGAACTAGGCCTGAAGGAGGAGATTCTAATTTCACCTGGAAAGAATTTGTAAAAATAGTAAACAATGAATTAAATGATGATATTGGTAATTTTATTTATAGAGTATTTTCGTTATTGAAATCAAGATTTAATGGCGTCATACCTGAACCAGAAAAACTAGAAGGTATAGATATAGAAACAAATAAAATTGCCTATTCCTATATAAACGAATATAAACAAAGTTTGGATGAAGTTAGGCTTAAAAAAGCAACAGATAGCATTTTATCAATAGCAAGACTTGGAAACAAATATCTTAACGATAGAGCTCCGTGGGAGTTATATCGCAAAGACATTAAACTTGCAAAGGGGGTTATGAACGTTTCTGCTAATATTATAAAGAATATATCATTGCTTTTATATCCATTTATGCCTTCAACTTCCAATATTATTTGGAAGCAATTGGGTTATAGCACAAATATATATGAGGTTAAATGGAATGAAATTCTATACAATGATGTAGAATTTGGAATGAAATTAAATGAAATTGAACCAATTTTTAAGAAATTACCAGATGACTTTTTAGATAACATAGATAATATAATAAAGAAAGCAAGAGAGGAGGCAAATTCAAAGAGACCACATTTGTTGAAGGAAATCAACATAGCTAAATCTTAATAAATAATATATAAAAGCACATGATACCGACTAAATATTAGCGGTATGATGACGTGGGCAACCAATGATGGAGGGATGAAATACCTAGTCTCACTCTGACCGCAAATGTTTGTAAAATACGCTAATACTTTCTGAATTTTTTTATTTTAAATTGAAAACTGTTACAAAAAGTAAAATTTTATATCTCTTAACTTATCTATAATAGAAAGGATGTACGTAAAATAGGTTGAGAATTTAATGGGGTGTACTTTGTGTCAAGTAGTAGAATTACTGGATTGGTTAAGGTAGATTCCAAAGGCAGGATAACGATACCTCAAACCATGAGGGAAAACTTAGGTATAGAACCAGGAATGCTAGTTGCATTATTAGCTGATAGTGATAAAAAAGAAATAGTAATAAGCCCTATATTATCTGAAAATGCTAAAGTCTTAGAGATAAGCATTGATATGATAGATAAACCGGGATCGTTAGCAAAGGTTATTGATAAAATTGCAGAGTATAAAATAGACATTATTGCAAATAGATGCACATCTATAACAAGGAGAGAGGAAGGAGAGTGCACATTTATTATAGACATTAGTCAGAGTTCTATCGATGCTGATAAACTAAAATCAGCATTAGAATCTATCGATGTTGTTACCCAGGTAAGAGTAAAGCAATTTGAAGTTCCTTCATATTAAACTTGTTTTTGAATAAAATTTACTAAATAATTTATTTAAATTTATTTCATTATAGCATAAAAGGATTTTAAAGGAGTATAAATAACTAGGAATTGCTAGAAAGCGCGCGAGCCAGTTAGGTGAAAGAAATGTCGATTGAACTGAAACCAGAATGGAAGCGATTTAAATATAGAGGAAAGACTTTAGAAGAATTACTAAATATGCCTATGGACGAATTAGTAAAGTTATTTCCATCAAGATCTAGGAGAAGCTTAACGAGGGGTTTTACGCCTTCTCAGAAAACATTGTTAGCTAAGATCAGAGCTCTTAGGAAGGCTATTCAGCAGGATCCTAGCAAAGTAAATACAGTAATCAAAACTCATGTTAGGGATTTAGTTATATTGCCAGAAATGATTGGGTTAACAATAGCAGTTCATAATGGTAAGGAATACGTTTCGGTAAAAATAACCCCAGAAATGATTGGGCATAGACTTGGAGAATATAGCCATACAACAAAAACTGTTCATCATGGAGAGCCTGGATTAAAGGCATCTAAGAGCAGCTTGCATGTAGCTGCTAAAGTGTGAGGTGATTTAATTGCCAGAATGGAGTTATTCAGTTAAAATTCCCGACGAAAGTAAAATTGCAAAAGCAGTAATTAGGGAAGTTCCTGTACATCCTAAGGTAATAGTTGAGATAGCAAAGGCAATAAATGGTATGAATTTAAAGAAAGCTGAAAAATTCTTAGAAAATGTAATTGAACAGAAAGAGCCAATACCATTTAGAAGATCTAACAAAAAGGTTTCTCATAAAAGAGGTTTAAGCGATAGATGGGGCGTACCTTCTGGTAGATATCCCATCAAAGCTTCTAGATATGTTTTAAAATTGCTAGAAAATGTGGAAAATAATGCAGAAAATAAAGGATTAGAAGTAGATAAATTAGTTATATCTCACATAGGTGTGAGCAAGGGCCTAACATTAAAAAGAGCTATGCCTAGAGCCTTCGGAAGAGCTGATATAATTAGAAAATTCAGGTCAAATGTAGAAGTGATAGTTAGAATGGAGGGATGAAGTTATGTCTAGAATAAAAAAATACTTCTTAGATCAGGCAATGCTTAGAGCAAAGATAGATGAATATCTTGCTCAAAACTTCTATACAGCGGGATATTCTGGAGTTCATATAATTCAAAGTGGTCTTGGCACAAGAATTCACATATATGCGGAAAGACCTGCACTTATAATTGGTAGGAAAGGAGCAACAATTAGAAGGTTGCAAGGAGTGTTCCAGAAAGTCTTTGGTTTAGAAAACGCTCAAGTAACTGTTAGTCAACCAGATAATATGGAGCTTAATGCAAGAGTTCAAGCATTTAGAGTTGCTAGATCTTTAGAAATGGGTTATCATTTTAGAAGGGTTGCTATGGCAACATTAAGGAGAATAATAGAAGCTGGTGCTATTGGGGCAGAAATAGTAATAAGCGGTAAATTAACGAATGAAAGAGCTAAATTTGAGAAGCTTCAAATGGGTAAGGTAATCAAAACTGGGGATATTGTGGATCAATATGTTGATAAAGCAGTTTCAGGTGCAAAACTTCCTCAAGGAGTTTATGGTGTGAGGGTTATTATAGTTAAGCAACAGGCATCACAACCGCATATATATGAGAAAGGAGAAGATGAAATCAAAAATGTTATTCAATCTTTAAGGGAGCAGGTAGAAGAAATTAAATCTGTGGAAGGACAAGAAAAACTAGAGGAAATGATGGAAGAAATAAGTGAAGAAAAGGAGGTTGAGGAAGGTGGGGAAATACAAGCTCAAAATGAGTGAACTGAGAAAAATGCAGGATGAAGAAATTAAGAAAATATTAAATGATACGATATCTGATTTGACAGTATTAAGGCATAAGGCATCTACAGGTTCACTTGATAATCCAGCTAGAATAAAACAGCTTAGAAAAAATAAGGCCAGAATCTTGACATTACTTAATGAAAAGAAAAAGACTCAAAGTAAATAAATGTGACCTTTTTTGAAAATAAATAGAAAAAATTTATTATATCATGAAATAATTGGATTAGAAGTTTGTATCATTAAGCATTTGGATCCTTCTTTAGAAGGTAAATGTGGAAGAATATTTTATGAAACAAAAAATACTATAGTTTTGGAAACAGATAAAGATAAATTAAAAATTTTAAAAAAAGGGGCAGTTCTTGAATTTAGAGTCGATAGTGAAAAAATAATTATTTTAGGAGACGAGTTGATAGGAAGGCCTGAAGACAGAGCTAAAAATATATTAAAATGATATTTGTTATTGTTTAATACAAATTACTTTTTAGATAATTTTTTACTTTTTAGCTTAATGCTTTAGATTTATGATTATTTGAATTGAAAAAGCATGTTACAAATCTCTAAACATGATTTTGTAAGTCTATATTTTGTTTTTATTTATACGTAATAATATTTAAATTTTGTAATTAGAGTAGTTTTAAAAAGTATCAAGTTTCAAAGAATAAAGGCGAATAATATTGTTTATTAATTTGAAAGATGGAAGAATAATTGAGCTTAGGGAAGCAAATCCAAAGGATTCAGAAAAGATCATAGCGTTTTGGTCTAAGTTAATTAATGATTTTACTTCATATAGGCTATTCAATTATACAGGTAAACTTAGCAAACCAGATGTGCTAGAAAATAGAATTAAAAACAAAGAAATAAATATTGATCTGGCTATAAGCGATAACTATGTTGTTGGTGATGTGATAGTTACTATAGGCCCGAAATTTGGCATTATGCTCCAACCTCACATAGCAGAAATCGCGTATGGTTTATCTGAAGAGTTCAGAGGAACTGGTCTTATCTATGCTCAAATTTTTAGTGCGGTTTTCAAAATTGATGTCAAATATATTATGGCTTATGTTGATCTTGAGAATATAAGATCTATAAAAATATTAGAAAACTTAAAGTGCGAAAAGAAAGCAGAATTGCCTGAATTTATTTATGATAACATTAAAAAGAAATTAAAAACTCTTCTTCTTTATATGTGCAATAAAGACCTGTTGGTTAGTGAAGCTCAAAAAAAGATTAAACAATTCGGGATAAATATTAAAGATTAGCACATAATCTAATTAATTAGGTTATTAATGTTTACTTTTAGAATAATATATATAAAAATAATAAAAATGTCATTTGTTATCTAACATAGCAAGAAAATCTATTAGCTCTTTTAATTTTTAGGAATATATAGGTTTCATATTGTAAGAGTTCCAATAGAGTTTATAAGTATCATTTTTTACTTTTTGATGTGCGGTAAAATAAGGAATCGCGATAGGTGTAAGGTTAATGCCAGAGCAGAAAACAATAAAGAATTTGCAGATACCTGGGGTGGTTCCGCCCCAAAAAAGCTGTAGTGATCCGTATTGCCCATGGCATGGATCACTTAAAGTTAGAGGTGTATTATTAGAAGCTGTTGTTGAAAAGCTAAGAACAAAGGAAAGTGCAGTTGTAAGGCATGAGTATTTGTATTATGATCGTAAGTATAAAAGATACGAGTGGAGGAGAACTAAAAAGCACGTGCATGTTCCTGCATGTTTAGATATAAAGGAAGGAGATAAAGTATTAATTGGTGAAACTAGACCATTATCAAAAACTATAAAGTTTGTAATCTTAGGTAAGCATACATAAGGGGTGCTAAATAAATGCCAAAGAGGAAGAAATATGGAGCAGTGCTTTCAAGAAGAGGATTAAGTGCAGGTCTTCAAGTTGGTTCAACAGCATTTGTAGCAGATAACAGTGGAGCTAAGGAAGCTTTAATTGTTGATGTTCCATTAGTGAAGACCAGGGTTAGGAGATTAGCAAGAGCAACTGTTGGGGATTTAGTGGTAGTGTCTATTAAGAAAGGAACTCCTCAAGTTAGAAAGCAAATAAGTTATGCTGTTGTTATAAGACAGAAAAGACCTTATAAAAGGTCTGATGGTACTTGGATATCATTTAACGACAATGCACTAGTTTTGGTTAATCCTGATGGAACTCCCAAAGGGAGCGAAATAAGAGGTGCAGTTCCAAAAGAAGTAGCAGAAAGATGGCCTACGGTAGCTAAGCTTGCTACCTCAATTATATGAGGTGTTATATATGATGAAATCATCTAGTCCTAGGAAACAGCGTAAGTTTTTATTTAATATGCCTCTTCATTTGAAACATAAGTTGGTAACTGTACAATTAAGTAAAGAACTAAGAGAAAAATTTGGAATTAGAAACATGCCATTAAGAGTAGGCGATAAGGTTAAAGTTGTTAAAGGATCATATAAAGGAAAATCAGGTAAGGTATCAGAGGTAGATCTAAAAAGATTGTTTGTTAAAATTGAGGGTATTACAAGGAAAAAAGCCGATGGGACAGAAATACCTGTCAAATTTAGGCCTTGGAATCTAGTCATCACTGATTTAGATTTAAAAGACGAAGAAAGAAAGAAAATTGTACAGAGGAGAGGAGGAAAAATGGTAACGCAAGAAGAAAAAAGTGTTTCAGAAGCTAAAGTTGAAGAAAAACAGCCAGAAGAAAAAGAGGGTGAAAAGTAATGGGTAATATGGGAGGAAGCAGATCTATTAAAGCAAAGGCAGCACCAGTATTTTGGCCTGTTCCAAGAAAAGTTAGACCATGGACTGTTAAACCATCTCCAGGTCCACATAAAGTTGAACAAAGCCTTCCTTTAATGTTAGTTTTAAGGGATTTATTAAAATATGCCGAATCCGGCAAGGAAGCAATTAAAATAATTGCTGAAGGGAAAATTAAGGTTGATGGAAAAGTAGTAAGGGATTATAAATATCCTTTAAGTGCTATGGATGTATTGGAAATACCTGAGAATGATGAATATTATAGAGTAATTCCCTATCCTACAGATTATCTTAGGTTGCATAAAATATCTAAAGAGGAAGCTAGTATTAAACCTGTTAGGATAGAAAATAAAACGGTAGTGAAAGGCGGTAATATACAATTGAACCTTAGCGGAGGTAGAAATATATTAATTAAACTAAATGAAAAAGAGAAGAAGGAAGTTCCGTATAATACATTGGATACTTTACTAATAGGGTTACCAAATCAAGATATAAAAGATCATATACCATTCCAAATCGGGGATTCAGCATTAATAGTTTGGGGAAAGAACGTAGGTAGGTTAGGCAAGCTAGTATCTATAAATAAACAATGGGGCTGGAAATGGACTTCAATAACTTTGGAAGGAAAAGATGGTAAAAAGATACAAACAGCTCTTGAATACGTATTAGTTGTAGGAAAAGAGAAACCTGTTATTACATTACCGGAGGAGATAGAGTTATGAGCATAGCTTTGGATGATAATGAGGTAAATAAGATATTAAAGTCATGGGAAGAAAATCCTATGACTAAACCAAGAATAGTTAAGGTAACTGTAAATATTGCGTTAGGCCAATCAGGAGAAAAGTTAGTTAAAATACAAGATTTACTAACTCAACTTACAGGTCAAAAGGCTTCTTTAAGAAGGGCTAAAAAAACTGTAAGGCCTTTTGGTATAAGAAAAGGTGAAAATATAGCAACCATGGTTACATTAAGAGGAGAAAAGGCTTATGCGTTTTTAAAGAAGGCACTTGAAGCAGTTGGCTATAGAATCAAAAAGAGTAGTATTGATAAGTTCGGTAACGTAGGATTTGGAATAACTGAGTATATATTATTGCCAGGAGCTAGATATGATCCTGAAATAGGTATAGTAGGGATGGATGTAATAATAACAGTAGAAAAACCTGGATATAGAATAGAAAAGAGAAAGATTAAAACATCTAAAATGCCGATAAGGCATAGAGTGAAACCAGAGGAAACAATAGTGCTGCTCAGTAAAGAACTTGGAGTCACATTTATATGAGGTGAATGCAATGGGAAAATATAAACCACCAAAAGTAAAAAGTATTGGACGTGGAGCTCAGAAGTGTCAAAGGTGTGGAACAAGAGATGCTGTTATTCAAAAATATGGAATTTATTTATGCAGACAGTGTTTTAGGGAGGTAGCTCCCTCATTAGGGTTTAAGAAATATAAGTAAGGTGATAGATAATGGTAGATGTTTTGGCTTATCATTTATCTTCAATAATGAATTCTGAGCTTAGGGGAGAAAGAGAAGTTGTATTGTTACCCGCTTCAAAGCTCTCGGCATCTGTTCTAAGAGTTCTCCAAAAAGAGGGATATATAGGAGAATTTGAATATGTTGATGATGGTAGATTTGGAAAGTTTAAAGTACAGCTATTAGGAAGAATTAATAAAATAGGTCCAGTTAGGCCAAGGGTTTCTATAAAATATAATGAATTATTAAGGCTTCCGGAGAACTTAAGAAGATTCTTAGCAAGTAGAGATCTTGGTCATCTAATTTTGTCTACAAATCAAGGCGTTATGACTCATAAAGACGCTCTAGTCAAAAAAACTGGAGGAATTATAATAGCATATGTTTATTAAAGCAGATTTATTTTATGTATAAATTATTTTTGTTTTATTAATTAATAAAAATTAGGTTGGAGGTCAAATAATTGGAGAAAAGCTTAATATTTAAAGAGTGGTTTGATTTTTTTGAAAATTTTAAAAAAGACGATATATTTAAAGAAGAGATTTTGAATATACCAAGTTTCCCTGCAATTGCTAACAATAATGGTATCTATGATGTTAGAATTGGCGCCAGTATAAAGTTAACATGGCTGTGCTGCAATACTTACCAACTGAAAATTAATGGTGGAGGCTTGTTGTCGAGTATTCCTGATAAACCAATAAAAAACTTGGTTTTCAATTATAAAAGCTATAGTCCAAATACAGCAATTCAAGATAGTTACATAATTAATCCATTAGGGTTTATTCCTCATGCACCAATTCTTAACGAGCTAAATTATGGAAATTGTTTTAGCTACAATAATAAGAAAATTTATGTAAGAGATTCAGATCCATTTTCAAAAGTAAAGACTCAGGAATGTTTAGAAGTAAAAAAAGTAGAAGGGAAAAGTACTTATAACATAGGTTCTTTACAATTTAATGTTATTGATAGGTATTCTTTAGGCAGGATAAATATATATGAAACTAATATAGGGACCCTTTTTACTAACAACGATATAACACTTTTATTTAATCATGAAAACGAAATAATTTTTAATATACCATATCACGACATTTCATTTTTTATCCTTTATCCTTTTAAGTTTTTTAGATTTCATGCCAGAAAATCTAGTTTTAGAACAAATGTTTTTGTTTTGAATTCAGAAATTGGTTTTGTATCTAACTATGGCTTTGAATTAGAATTTGAATCAGGCCAACTAAAAATAAATTCTTCAAAACCATTTTATATAGTTAAGGGTGGAATTTTAAAATCTTTTAATACTTTAATAGATATTAATACTAATTTTTCATATGGATATGAAATTATAAATCATATAAGAAGCGGTTATTCTTCTGTTATATTAAGTGAAATTAATAATAAAACAATAGAATTTGATATATTTAATGTATCTGGATATAATTCAATAATTGAAATTTTACCTAAAATAAGAACTGAAAAAATGGAAATATGTTCACATCTTGGATGCTACGATATATTAGATAGTGCAGGAATCTATAGAATACCATCGCCTTCAGGTTGCTATTGTAAAGCTAAAATCTATTTAAGCCACGAATCTTCAATTAAAAATAAATTATTAAGTAGTTTGAAAAGTTAGATTCCAGTTGCTTCTCCTTCTTCTTTAGGAACCATTTGTTTTAGTTTATTTTCTGCAGCTGCTTTTATATACGTTATGAAATCTTCTTCATAGGGAACTCCCACAAAAGATACTACACCATTTAATGCTATTGCTGGTACGCTCATTACACCGTATTTTTCTGCTATATCCATATTTTCATAAGCTTCTACCGTTTCAGAGAGTATTTTCGGATTATTTTGTTTGTATGCTTCATATGCAAACATGTTTGATAATAGCACTGCGTAAGGGCAATATGGGCATGAGGGAGTTATAACAGTCTCTATATGTACATTACCTTTTAGTTTTGCAAGCTCTTCTCTTGTTTCTTTTTCTAATCCTGAGTCATTCTCGCTTATCCTCATTATTGTCTCAATAAATCCTCTTATTTCTTCTCCTGCAGGTATTCCACTATACTTTATTAACCCGCCTATGAGAGTTACTGCTGGAACTCTTTCAACTCCTTGTTTTTGAAATTCCTTTAGATCTTCTTGATTTGATTTATTATATATTTTAACTTCAATCATTTTTTTACCATTTTTTATAGGTGAAGCATCTGCTATAGTATTTATTAGTTTTATTGTATCTTCGCATGTTTCACATTCTTCATCAACAAATACGCTAATTGTTACCGGATTTACCATATATGCAAGAGTTTCTTTTAGTTCATTTATAAATGATTCGTCAAGATCTAAATCATAATACTTTCCCGACACTTTTTTCACCCTATCAGCATACTATTAGCTAAAAACCAGAGATTATAAACTCGCGTTAAATAAAATAGCTTTAATAATAAATCTTAAAATGATGAAAGAAAATATTATTATTTTAGAATTCATATAGATATTATGGGCAAAGGATAGTGGAAGAAAAAACTAAAAAACCAATAATATTAATAATAGATATTGATGATGATATAGGTAACGTTACTGGTAGGTCTCTGATATTTGGTAAAGATGAAGTTATGAAGGCTGCTATAGATTTCGCAGAAAAGAGGCCAGAAGATTCTGACACAAATGCAATATTTGCAGGTCTTAATTTATATGAGAATTTAAAAGCAACGAGCAATGATCCTGAGATAGCTATAGTAGGGGGTCATGCAACAAACAACATGTTGGCTCAAATCCTTATCAAAGATAGGGTTAAACAATTGCTAGAAAAAATTGGCAATAAAGATGTGGAATTTTATTTGGTAAGTGATGGTACCGATGAGCTTTTGGTAGCGGAGGTATTAAGGGAGCTTGCACCAATAGCAGGTATGAGAAGGGTTATAGTTGAACAGCATCTAGGTGTAGAAGGAAGCTATTTCTTACTAGCAAGATATATAAGAAAGGCTATAGATGATCCTAAATATTCAAAATATTTCTTAGGTATACCAGGCATATTAATTGCTTTATTTGGTATATTATCTGTATTTGGGTACATATTTTTGGCATTAAAAATTATACTAGCTGTTTTAGGAGTGTTTTTAATATTAAAAGGATTTAATGTAGAGGATAGAGCTTATAGTCTATTAACGGGGTTTGCCAAATATTTAAGAGAAACTAGTCATTTTCAGATAGCAGGTATAGGTATATTAGGGGTGACTATTTTGGCTAGTGTTCTTGCCGGATATTATTCAGCAATAAGTAAAGAAAACCTCATAATATTTTCAGGTAGCATAATAGCTAATTCAATACCAATTTTGCTTGCTGGATTTACATTGTATATAGTTGTTTCTAGAATATTTTACAAGGTAACAAAAAGTAACTTAAATATATTGAAAGAAACAGCATCAATAGCAATAATTATTTCTTTAGCCTTCGCATTTGCTCAGTTAGGAGTAACATTAGAAAATTATGGATTAAAAGTAGGAATAATTACCGGATCGGAAATAATTAATTTGTTTATAGGGAGTGGATTTCTTTTATATAGTGTTGCCGGTGCTGGAGTTGCAGCTTTAATTGAGTTGGCTGACTATTTATATTTTAGGCGTTTGAAGAGGGAAGAGAAATAAAATGTCAAAAGAAAACTACTTAGAGTTAGCAATGGAAAAAGGAAAAATGTCAGTAAAAGCTTGTAATAACAAAGATTTTTGTGAGCAATTAGAAAAAAATGGTTTAATGGTAAATAATTATATAAGCAGTTTGGAAGGTTCATATTTAGTTGCTATTGAGAGGGCAAATATGAATGGCCAAACGAGTTGGAAAAAAGCACTAGAAATCATAAAATATTATAAAATACCTTTAAATATTTTTTTAGTTTATTTTGATTTAAGGAGAAGAGGAAGAAGGGTTTGGGAAGGTTCAAGAGATAATACTCTTATCTCCGAAACAGCCAATCTTAAGAAATTTGAGGTTTTAGTATTAGGGGAAGGTAATTCGATAACTACTTCTCAGATTGCAGAGTGGAGTAATTTAGCTGTTGCAGATTCTCATATACCAGTTATAGCCATAGTTGATAAAAATGGAGAAATAACATACTATGAGTCAAGGTTATTTTATTTTAATTTATTATCTGAGTAATAATATAACTAACAATGTAGATAGTAAGCTTGGCATAAGTGTTGGAATTTTACCTCTATATAATATTGAAATAGGTAAAACGGTTAATGGAGAAAGGGATGCTATTATAATTTTTGAAAAAGAAAACATGTTATAGTTAATTGGTATGAATTGGTATGAATTGAGAAAAGTACTAGAAATAATATTAATGGCAAATATTGATATTAGTGGAGAAATAATAGCAATCGACATCATAAAGATTGACTGTGCTTTTATAGAGTTTGATAGTCTTCTAGATTCTTCAATTATTAGTCTAATTCCTTCTATGGCATTGCTAACTCCTATTTTTCCAGCTATTTTTTCTGATTCCAAAATAGCTTGAATTATATTGTTTGCTAATATTTTAGCTCTGTTTAACTCTAAATCAAACCTTTTTCCAATCTTTGCTTTTTCTGAGGCTGTTCTTAAATTTGATAAAGCTATATCAATTCTTTTCTCTGTTTCTCTATAATAAAATTCTAATATTATAGAGCCTATTATAAGCGGTATTAATGAAAAGTAAACCATGCTTTTTAATATGAGAAAAGAAGAGATTAATGGGAATACTATGGATAAAATTTCAACGAAATAGTTGTCTTGAGGCTCACCTATTTTTGGTCTCAATAAGAGCAGCAGGATAGAAATTAAAGGAATGAAAAATAATCCAAAGACTAATACAATAAATAATAAGTTTGATCCATTAAATAATATTAATATTGCTAATACGCCTATTGATAAAATAATCCCTATGCTGATTTCCACAAATTCCTTACCCAGCTCTATATAATTTTTCCATCCATCCCTTATTCCATAAATTGCATACTTATATAAAAGCATTGCAATTTTATTCTTCGAAGTCCCCATATATTCTGATTGAACATAATCTACAATAAGCCTCTTAAATCTTAAATTAGGTGTCGTTTCACCCAGTTTGGATAAAGCCTTTCTACTATCTTGGGTAAAATTCAAAATAATTTTAAGTCTTTCAATTTCTTTCTTTATATACTTTAATTTTAAGGAATCTGGCATAGTTAGCAATAAATCTATAAGGTTTCTTGTTGTAGAGGCATATGGTATTAGAAATGCCAAAAGAGATGGTAACTCATATTCGATTCCATTATTTAAGATCTTAAGCCAAATCTCTGGAATCCAAAAATCAGAAAAGAAAAACAATATTGAAATTAAACTTAGCAAAGAAACAATAAAAAATTTATGGACTATTATTAGGTAAATTAAAATAATAAACATTAAAAAAGAGATCATTTTAAGTAGTCTACTTACTTTTTTAATTAGAATTATGGTTTTTATATCTAGTTTTAAGTAATCAAACTTTTTAATATAGATGCTTATCATAATACATCTCCATATTTTTCTACATAGTATCTTGATAAAGAAACATAGAAATCTTCAGGGCTTTTCCCTATGGTATTTTCTAAAAATTCTATTCTAGATTTCATTTCTTCAGAGATTTCATTATAATTGAACCCAAGTCTGTTGCTTGCAATCTCTAGTTTCTTGCTTTTTCTTACGATATTATCTATATCATTCGTTTGATATCCTAGCTTGTATATATTTAATAATTCCTCATCATCAACTTCGTCTATTTCATATACCCTTCTTATCGCCTTTCCTCCTAAGGAAGGTAATGTTCTTATTTGGATTATTGCTGTAATTGACTTTATGAAAAGGGAAGGCAACTTTATTGGTTCTAAGGTAAGCCTTGATATTACTCCTTCAGGAGAATCTGAGTGAATTGTAGTCATAGCTCCATAACCACTTGTAGCAGCCTGCGCAAGCACCTTTGCTTCTCTTCCTCTAACTTCTCCTACTATAACATAATCTGCTCTTCTTCTTAATGCATATTTTAATAAGTCTTCCATATTGATTTCTTGGACTTCGCTACCAGGAAGTTTTGGCCTTGTTATAAAAGAATCCCAATTTGGTGAGATTAACTTTAGTTCAGGGGTATCTTCTATTGTAATTACTTTGCTATAAGGTGGTAAAAGACTTGCTATTGATTGTAATAAAGTCGTCTTTCCGCTTCCCATGCTTCCAGATATTATCAAAAATCCCTGCGCCTCAGCCAAAAGCCATATATATGCCGCTATAATGGGGCTTAACACTTTGGATGCAAGTAAATCAGACATGGTCAATGGCTTTTCTGGATATTTTCTTAGAACAAAGTTACTGCCAAAATGGGAGATTTCATTAAGGAACGAAACAGATACCCTATTGCCATCATCTGTTATACCTTCTATATATGGGGTAGTAAGACTAACCACTTTATTTGCTTTTCTAGCAAGTTCAATAACTAAGGAATCAGATTCTTCTTTTTCTAATTTTATATCAACCATGATCCATCTCGATGGAACTAATTTGTGTATAGCGCTTATATTATTAGTATATCCATTATATGATATTTCATCTATATGGGGGTCAATAATTAATGGATAGATTTTTCCATAACCGCTTTTATATTTATTAATTAGATATCTTTCTTCTTCGTTTGTATCCTTTTTCAATCCTGTCAGTAAATCTATATTCATTTCTATTTTTGGTTCATTTATGTAAAGGTGAACTAGATTATCTTCTCCTCTATATACATAATAATTAACTGGGCCTATTTTATATTGTGCAATAACTGACCATTTTGGTGGATTTTTAAAAAGATTATCTTCCTGCTCATAAAAATTTTCTTTTGTATCTTTTTCCTCGGTTTTATTATTTTTAATTATTTTGAAGGCTTTTTCTAAGCCTAGTCTCAATTTAATCACTTTAGATTAACTGGTTGAGTTGACATAATTGTGTTTGATTGTGTATCGTTATATTGTAGAAATATTGATTGCAAACTAGACGACGTATAAACAACAAATGATATTGACTCACCAGGATTAATATATTTATTTATTACATCAGGAACTATATTGTTTGACGATAGTGTTATGTTTTCTTGCGTTCCATTTTGATAAATTCCATATATTCCGGTTATTTTAATTTGACTCTGCATATCGTTTGTGATTTTTATATATATAATTTGGCTATTACTGCTAATTGTCTGTGAGTTTGCTATTATATTTACACCTTGTCCCATATTTTCCATTGTAGTTAAAGATTTTTGGAAATAATTGTAAACAAGAACACCTCCAATTAATGTTGCGCTAATTAAAATAACAGTGCCAATTAAATTAGACAGACTTCTCTTTCTCAAGTTCATTCACCAAATAGATCTTTTATGCTAAAAATTATTTTCATTTCAATATAGAAATGCTTATATAGTACTTAATCCCATAATAAGATCTTTGTGTTAAGCTTTTATTTATGTATGCTATTTAGTAAAAATGTGATGGAAATGGAAATTAAACCAGTTAAAGATGTTAGAATAGATCCAAACATGCCAGTTGAAAAATTGATAGAGATTTATGGAGATATCTATGGGTTTATGGCTGGCCATATTTACGAATCTGCAAATATATTAACTGAAGGTCTAAAGGAATCAAATGTAAGGATTTTGACTTTTACTGGTAATTTAATATCAACAGGTCTAAGGGGGATTATAACTCAACTGATAGAAAAGAAAGCATTTAACGTAATCATAACTACGTGTGGCGCATTAGATCACGATATAGCAAGATCTAATGGAGGCATATACTTTAAAGGATATTTTGAATCTGATGATGAAAATCTTTATAAAAACAATATACATAGACTAGGAAATGTCTTCATACGAATTGATGATTATGGTCTTAAAGTAGAAGAGTTTGTTAAAAAACTAGTTAAAGAAGCAGTTAAAATAAAAAATGAGTGGGGGGTTTACGAGCTTTTGAATTTGGCAGGAAGTATGATAAGTGATGAAAATAGTTTCTTAAGGGCCTCGAGAAACTCAGGCGTAGATGTCTTTGTACCTGGCTGGCCTGATGGAGCTTTCGGCACTGATTTGTTTATGGAATCGCAAAAATACAAAGATTTTAAGGTAAACTATTTCATAGATATGAAAAAACTTTCTGATATATTTTTTGATGAGAAAGAAAAAGCTACAGCGCTTATTATTGGAGGAGGGATCAGCAAGCATCATGCTATTTGGTGGAGTCAATTTAGGAATGGATTAGACTATGTTGTTTATTTAACTACAGCGTCAGAATGGGATGGAAGCCTAAGCGGAGCTATGCCAAGAGAAGCAATAACCTGGGGAAAAGTTAAACCTAAGGCCAAAAAATCTATAGTTTATGGAGATGCAACCATAACATTACCTATATTGGCTGCATCTATTCTTAAAGTATTTTAAAAATTATAATATAAATTTTTTATTAAATTATTAAAACCTTAGTCATATACCTTATACTGGTATTAAGTCCGGTAAGTTAAAAGAATTTAAGAGGTGTAAAAAAATGAGCGCCGAGGCCGAATCGGAAGAAAGAATTAAAGCACAAGAAAAATATAGAGAGATGAGTATAGCTGAGTTTTTTGCCAAAAATAAAGAATTAGCGGGCTTTTCAAATCCAACAAGAGCTATATATCAAACTGTTAGAGAACTTGTAGAAAATTCTTTAGATGCAACGGACAGTCATAATGTATTGCCTGAGGTTAAGATATCAATAAAAGAGGTAGAGGCAGCTACAGATGATAAGCCTGCTAAATACGAGGTAGCAGTTGAAGATAATGGTATTGGAGTGCCTCCAAATGAGATAGCAAATGCTTTTGGTAAAGTTTTGTATAGTAGTAAGTATGTAATTAGACAAACAAGGGGTATGTACGGCCTCGGTGTTAAAGCAGCAATATTGTATTCTCAGATGACAACAGGTCAACCCGTTTTTATTGTATCTTCTACAGATTCAAGTGATAATATTTATTATAAAAAATTACTAATAGACATTAAGAAAAATGAGCCAGTTATAATTGAAGAAGGTCAACTTCTTAAAAGAAGTAATTGGCATGGTACAAAAGTTTATCTAACATTAGAAGGTGATTGGATAAGAGCAAAACAAAAAATTATTGAATACATAAAAAGAACAGCACTTATAGCTCCTTATGCTGAGATAGTTTTTGAAACCCCAGAAAATGAAATATACTATTTTCCAAGGGTTACCAAAAAAATGCCAAAACCACCAAGTGAAGCAAAGCCACACCCTCATGGCATTGATATAGAGCAACTTAAAGCCATGGTTTCTTTTACAAAAACAAAAACAATGCTAGAATTTATGGTAGAAGAATTTCAGAGTATAGGTGAAATAACTGCAAGAAAGTTTCTTGAAAGCATAGGTATTGATCCAAACATGAATCCTAAAATGCTTATTGAAAAAGGAAACTCAAAACTTTTGCAAGTAGTGGCTACTGGATTAAGAACATACAAAAACTTTAGACCTCCAAGAAGTGATTATCTAAGTCCAATAGGTGAAGAATTAATTGAAGTAGGTTTGAAGAGATTATTTAATGCTGAATGGGTAAAGGCTATAACAAGACAGGCTAGGGCATATGAAGGTCACCCATTTATAGTTGAGGCAGGAATTGCTTATGGAGGTAACATAATTCCTACAGAGGAGCCCGTGCTGTTAAGATATGCTAACAAAATTCCATTATTATATGAAGAGAGAGAAGATGTTTCATATAAGGTAGTAAGCTCAATAAACTGGAAGCTATATAATATTGAAGAGCCTATGCCATTAGTTGTTTTAGTTCATGTTGCCAGTACAAAGGTACCTTATAAAGGTGTTGGTAAAGAAAGTCTTAGTGAAGTTCAAGAGTTAGAAAGTGAAATTAAAAATGCTGTTCAAGAAATTGCAAGGAGTTTAAGGTTATATATTTCAAAAAAGAACAGCGAACGTACATTAAGAGAAAAAATAGTAACTATATCAAAATATATTCCAGAAATTGCTAGAAGCTTATCCATATTATCAATCCCCCCGGATAAATGGGGTACTGATGGGAAAAATAATAATGAAAAAATTATTGAAAAACTTGTAAAAATAGTGTCAAAATCTATAGAATTGCCTAAAATTGATGGAAAAGAAGAAGATCCAGAAAAGATAGTTAGATCTGTTATAGCAAATGTTAAATTAGAACAATGAGGTGTAAAAAAGAATGTCTCATATAGACAAAATTGATATAGCAGCTAGAAAGAAAGTAGCTGAAATATTTCACAAGAAATTCAGTGAATTGTCTGAAAGTATAGAAAAAGGTAGTCCACCTAAATTAGAAATACCAATGAGAACTTTAGCTAACACAGTTTTTGATCCTAGTAAAGGCATTTTGAAGCTTGGTATAAGGAAAATAGAGAGGAACTTCTTAAATATGAATGAAACAAAGAAATTTATGCAAACGTTATTAATGGCTTCAATTATTTATCAAGCATTGGTTGAAAACGAATACCCAACAATAAGAGATCTATACTATAGAGGCAAGCACACAATATTGTTTAAGGATTTGAATGGAAAGATCAAAGAAGAAAATACATGGGAAGAACAGTCAGAAAGCGATGCATCTATAAGAGACGTAGAGGTTATGACAGGATTATTGAGGGAAGATATGCTAATATTAAGTAAAGAAAAAGGAAAAGTTGTAGGAAATATGAGAATAAGGAGCGGTAATGATGTTATAGATTTATCTAAATTAGGTCATGGGGCTTATGCTATAGAATCAACACCAGATTTAATAGAGTTTTTAGATTATGATGCTGAATTAGTTTTAGTTGTAGAGAAAGATGCAGTATTTCAACAACTTCATAGGGCAGGTTTCTGGCAAAAGTATAAGGCTCTCTTAGTTACAGGTGCAGGTCAGCCTGATAGAGCCACTAGAAGGTTTGTTAGAAGGCTTCACGATGAGCTAAAATTACCTGTATATATATTAACTGATTCAGATCCTTATGGATGGTATATTTATAGCGTGTTTAAGGTAGGCAGTATACAGTTAAGTTATGAAAGTGAAAGATTAGCGACACCTAAAGCAAAATTTTTAGGAGTATCAATGAGCGACATATTTGGTTATGGAACAAAAAAGGCATATTTGAACGACGAAGAAAGAAGGAATTTTATAATAAAGGCCAAAGATGTTGACATAAAAAGGGCTAAAGAGTTAATGAAGTATTCATGGTTCCATTCAAAGCTTTGGAAAAGAGAAATAGATATGTTTATGGATAAAAAAGCAAAACTAGAAATAGAAGCTATGGCAAGCAAAGGATTAAAGTTTTTAGCATTTCAATATATTCCTGAAAAAATTCAGACTCAGGATTGGATTGAATAAAATCATATAGATATCCTTTTCATAAGTCCATGTATTAATAGAATAATTTATATTTAGTTTAATAGAACTATATAAATTAGGTGCTAAGTTTGGTCTCAATTAAAGCAGTTTATACTTCCGGTAGCAAATTTAAAAAAATTGTACAAGCTTTAGCTAGGATTAACGATGAAGGATTATTTCATTTTAGCAGCGATGGGCTGACGTCTTGGCTTTTCAGCCCAGACAAAACAATTTTAGGAATTTTTAAAGTTTCATCAACTGCCTTTGAAGAACTTTCTGTAGATTCTGATATTACTCTAACTGTTAACATGAGTGAATTGAGCAAGGTGCTTAGAAGATCCACAAGAAATGATAAGATAGTTCTCCAATATTCAACTGGAGATAGTTATATGAGAGTAACATTGGTTGATGAAAAAACAGGTGTAGAGAGATCATTTGATGTGTCGGGTGGGGAATCTGAAGAAAATGAAGTAAAAGAAATTAAGATGAATCCAACAGTTCGTTTTATAGTATCAGCAAATGACATAGATACTCTTGTAAAAGATGCAAAGTTAGTTGGTGATGTTATTAAAATAACTGGAAAAGATAATCAGATAATAGCTGAAGTTAGTGGAGAAGAAAAATATTATCAATGGATTATGAAAAAAGATTCACCACTTCAAGAAGTCTCTATTGATGAAGAATCAACGTCATCTTATAGCTTGAGTTCATTGAGATCTACAATTGAACCAATAACAACTATAGCAGAAAGTGTGAATCTAGAATTTACTACAGATTACCCTCTAAAGATAGAGTTTAGTATATCAGGTCCAGAAGAATTTGTTATGTATATAGCGCCAGTTAGTTCATAATTCTATTGCCATTCTTCTTTTCTAATAATATTATAAAAATTAAATATAATCCTAACGCAAATGAAAATATTGAAGAAAATACAATACTATTTTTTGGTGCTTTTAAAATCCAACTAATACCATATCCTACAACCCATCCAAGCAATTGCATAGTATTTATTAATGATATTCCTTCAGGGGATTTAGGGCTGCTCCAATAATCTAAGCTTAATGGTATAATTGCTTCTCTCATTCCGAATACTAAGGAAAAGGGCCAATAGAAATAAAAAAATGAAATTAATGAAAAAATTAGAAGAGATATTGGAAGTCCTAATTTGTTAACTCTAGGTAGAAAGAAACCTGAAATCATACCTAGTGTTTCTAATAACGAATCTATTAGGCCTATCAAAAAATAATTCATATGATAGACTCTTACCAATTCTACCATTAGAAACGGTGTAACCAATGCTATAGGGATTATAGATAAAAAAGGGGTCGGATCTTTTTTAATAGATATTTTAAATGATCCTCTTTCAACTTTATCGTTAATAGGAAAAATAACAAATCCCGATGCGCATGTTAATAATCCTCCCAAAATAAATGGAATCTTTAAGCTAATCACTTGTGCAGATGATCCTCCTAGAATAGGGAATATTACAGCAGGCAAAACAGATATAGCCCATATTTTAGTAAGTGTTCCAGATTCTTTATTTTTCATTAAAGAATAATAGTTAGGTAACGATATATAAAACAAGTAAGATATTACCGATGCAAACAACAAATCAAAATAGCTTTTTGCGTATGGTATGATAAATATTCCTAAGCCGGATAAAAGCATACCTAAAATAATGGTATTTTTTTCTCCAATTTTTCTGAAAAGAAGCGCACCTAATATTGGGAAAGGCAAACTAATTATTTCTAAATAAGTAAAAAACTGGCCTAAATTATTTTCTCCAATATATTTGGCTACTAATATAGAATAAAATGGGTAATAAACGTAGAATCCGGCGCCCCAAATAAGCCAGCTTATTGTTATCAGTATTGAATTTCTGTCCAATTTTTCACCTTTTTGTGACATTGCTTTTAATTTATAAATCAAGTAGATGGGCCCGGCCGGGCTCGAACCGGCGACCTCCGCCGTGTAAGGGCGGCGTCCTAACCACCTAGACTACGGGCCCTAATATAGGTCTCGGCGACCACACCCGGCTCAGGTCCCATTTTCCAATGCAAATTACCCTTTATAATTTTTATCTCTATGCTTTTTTCGAAATTTAAATTTCTTTAATTTAGATACCCATAAAATTTAAACCTATAGTTTTTTATAAATTATGGGGAATAAATTATGGGCGAGCAAAATGAAGGATTTAATAGTACAAAGCAAATATTAAAGTTAAATGAAGGAGAGAAAACTAAGGTCAGAGGATGGATTTACAGAAAAAGAGATCTAGCAGATAATATATTTATAGTTGTAAGAGATTCTGAAGGTATAATTCAAACAGTTTTACCAAGGAAAAATGCTCCACAAGACTTAGTTTCTTTAGCAGAAAAATCTACCATAGAATCTTCAGTTGTTATAGAAGGTATAGTTAAAAATGATGAAAGAGCTCCAGGCGGTAAAGAATTGCAAATAGAAAATTTATCAATAATAGGGCTTTCGGATGACTTTCCAATAAAGGGAGGAGAAAGCATAGACTACTTATTAGATATAAGACACTTATGGTTGAGATCTAGGAAATTAACATCGATAATGAAAATAAGACAATCAGTTTTGGAAGGATTAAGAGAATACTTTAAGAAAAACAACTGGTGGGAAGTAAATCCTCCAATATTAACGCAGAGTGCTGTTGAAGGTGGAGCTACTCTGTTTGAGGTCAATTTCTTTAACAAAAAAGCATATCTAAGCCAAAGTGCGCAATTTTATTTAGAGGTTATGATATTCAGCTTAGAAAAAGTTTGGGCAATAACTCCAAGTTTTAGGGCAGAAAAAAGTAGGACTAGGAGACATCTTTATGAATACTATCATTTAGAAGGAGAAGCTGCATGGATGGGTATGAAAGATATGATGAATCATGTAGAAGGATTAATTAAGAGTGCTATTAAGAAGGTTTTAGAAGATAGGCTGGAGGATTTAGAGATAGTTAAAAGAGACACAAATATACTCGAAAACTCATTAAAAACAAATTTCCCAGAAATTACATATGACGAGGCGATATTGAAATTAAAAAATAAAGGAATTAACATAAAGTGGGGAGATGATATAGGAGCCGATGAAGAGAAAGTACTAACAGAATACTTCGATACGCCATTTTTCCTAACTATGTTTCCAAAGCATCTCAAAAGTTTCTATATGAAGATAGATGATAGCAGACCAGATGTTGTATTGGGCTTTGATTTAGAAGCCCCAGAAGGATATGGAGAAGTAGTAGGAGGTAGTCAAAGAGAAGATAGTTATGAAAAACTATATAAAAGAATAGTTGAAGAAGGTTATAACCCAAGCGATTATCAATGGTATTTAGATTTAAGAAAATATGGCACAGTACCTCATAGCGGTTATGGGCTTGGTGTAGATAGATTGGTAACATGGATAGCTGGACTAGATCATATAAGAGATTCCATACCTTTCCCAAGATTTAGAGAGAGAATATATCCATAAAGCGACAAATAAAACAAGAGGATAAAATTCATGTCTAAGAAAGTTTGTTCTTTACTATCAGGAGGTAAAGACAGTACTTATGCTTTGCACAAAGCAGTAGAGTTCGGTTACGAAATATCATGTATAGTTAGCATAAAACCTATTAGAAAAGATAGTTATATGTTTCATTTTCCTATGGTTGAACTTACTTCTCTTCAAACTGAGTCAATGGGATTAAGAAAAGTACATCATATATTAAGTTTAAGTGGTGAAAAGGAAAAGGAGGTTGAAGAACTTTATTACGAATTATCAAGAATAAAAAAAGAAAACGATTTTAATACATTAGTTATAGGAGGTATAGCTAGCCATTACCAATTAAATAGATTTAAGGCATTAGCAGAGAAACTAAGTATAGATCTTTTTGATCCTCAGTGGGGTGCAAATCCTGAAAAATATATGTATGACTTACTCGATTATAATATACATTTTATTATAACTCAGATAACTACATATGGCATACCAATAGAGTATTTAGGAATAGAAATAAATAAAGAAATAATAGATAGAATTATAGAATTTTCGAAAAAATATGGATTCCATGCAGCATTTGAAGGAGGGGAAGCAGAAACTTTTGTAATAAATGCCCCGCTTTTTAGAAAAGGAATTTGTATCGAATCTTATAAGAAAAAGATAAGCGATTTTGAGTATTCTTTACTTCTTAAAAATGCATATTTATGTGATAACGCAAAATCAACAATTTTAAATTCTTAAGTCATTTCAGTTAGAAAGACAAACTTAGCAATTTCATGGCATTTTTTGAAGTTGTTGAAATTATGGTATTCCTTTCTACTTTTTTAATGCCTGATATAAAGTCAATGAATTTATAAAGCATCAGAGGAGAAAGTCTTACTCCATGATAATTGTATGGTCCATCGCTTTCTAATACTACGCTACTGAGCGGGGTATTTTCTATAATTTTTTGATACTTTTTTTGTATCATTAGCGCTGCGTTTAATGATATCACATAATCTTCTCTAATTATTTGATCAATTAAAGTTAAAGGGCCAGTATACCAATGGAACATGGCTTTCTTTACTTCTTTATTTTTCAGAATATTTAGAACTTCATTCCATGCGTTCGGAGAATGTATGTTAATCATTGCATTTAATTCTTTTGCTAGGTTTACGAATAAAAGAAAAATTTCTTCTTGCATTTTATAGGTATCTTCGCTAAGGAATCTTTTATCTATTCCAACTTCTCCAATACATTTAAGTCCATTCTTTTCAATTATTTTTAGAATTATTTTTACTTCTTCCGTTTTGCCTTCTTTGATCATCCATGGGTGGAAACCTCCGCATGGTATCACATTTTTAGGGTAACTATAGCTTAGCTCGATTATTTTATTTAAACTTTTTATGTCTTCAGATACAGCAACTACTTTTATGTTACTTTTGAATATTTCTTCTAATTCATTCTCCTGAAATTCGTTTAAGTGACAGTGCATATCATAGATCTCCATTTTTGCATCATCTATCTTTTTCCTATCCTTTTATATAAAAGTTTTGCTAACATACCCATTCAAAAAGATTTTAAAATCGCAAAATGCTTAAAATTAATCATTATTAATATATATTGTTTCAAAATAAACAGCTTTTCTTTCGATAGCTTTTTTTATAGATTCTTCTTTATTAGTTAAGCTAGATTTTCCGCTTTTTATTTCAACAAAATATATAGACTTCACTTCATTATTCTCTAATCCGTCAAATACCACATAATCTATGGGTGATCCAATAAATCTTGCTTCTTTTGGATTATGTTTAAAATTAGGCATATATGGCGCAAATTGTTCATAGACCTTCCCAGAAATAACAGCTCTGCTTTGCTGTATAGCTTCCTTTCTTGCTTTTTCTATTGATTCCATTGCTATAACTTTAGCCTTTTCATTGGCTATTTCTTGTATGCTACTTTTAATGCTGTCAAGTTTAACTGATTTTCTCCAATTAGATATATAAAGATAAAGTATTACCACTAATTCAATAAGTATCATAAAGATTAATGAATAGATCGTTATGCTCAAATTGATCTCCCACAAGTTTAGTGAGATTAAAACATTAAAAGGGTTAGACACTAAATTACTAAAAGGCATTAATGATGGGTACAAAGTTTGCATTCGTCACAGGAGGAGTGATGTCAGGTATAGGAAAAGGAATAGTTTCAGCGAGTACTGGATTATTGCTCAAATCGAGAGGATATAGCGTTGGTATTATTAAAGTAGATCCGTATTTAAATGTCGATGCTGGTACAATGAATCCATATGCTCATGGTGAAGTTTATGTTACAGAAGATGGAGGAGAAACAGACTTAGATTTAGGGCATTATGAAAGATTCTTAGGTATAAATTTAACTAAAAAACACAACATAACAACAGGTCAAGTTTATTTTAATGTTATAACTAAAGAAAGAAGAGGAGAATATTTAGGAAAAACAGTTCAAATAATACCTCATATTACTGATGAAATAAAAAATAGGATAATCACTTTGTCAAAAGATACAGGAGTAGATGTAATGGTTATAGAAATTGGCGGTACGGTTGGAGATATAGAAGGTCTACCATTTTTAGAAGCAGCAAGACAAATGTGGGTTGATTTAGGGCCAGATAATGTAGCATTTATTCATGTAGCTATTTCTCCAATATTATCTGCAACAGGGGAGCAAAAGACTAAACCTGTTCAACACAGCGTGCAGGAGTTAAGAAGGATTGGAATACAACCTAATGCAGTTATTGTCAGAAGTTCAAGACCTCTAGAAGAAGAATCTAGATATAAGATTGCATTATTTTCAAATCTTCCGAAAGAATCAGTTTTTAGCGATCATGACACTTTTACACCATATGAAGTCCCTCTTATTTTAGAAAGCCAAGGATATGGCAAATTCTTAACAAAAAGATTTAATATAGAGGAGAGAGAAGCAGATTTAGCATCATGGGAAGAATTTGTTAATAAGCTAAAATCGATAGATAAGCAAGTCCCTATAGCTATGGTCGGAAAATATACTAAATTAAAAGATAGCTATATAAGTATAACAGAGGCATTAAAAAGTGCAGGAGTTTTTACAAGTGTTATGCCAAAATTAATTTGGGTTGAAGCGACCGATATTGAAAATGGGCAAATAAAAGTTGAAGATGTTTTACAAGATGTTAAAGGAGCGGTTGTTTTACCAGGATTTGGAGCTAGAGGAACTGAAGGCAAAATAAATGCAATTAAATATTTAAGAGAAAATAATATACCTATGTTAGGAGTTTGCTTTGGAATGCAACTTTCAGTAGTTGAGTTTTCTAGGAATGTATTAGGACTAAAGGATGCAAATTCTACAGAAATAAATCCAAATACACCCTATCCAGTTATTGATTTGTTACCAAACCAAAAGAATATAGATTATATGGGAGGCACGATGAGACTTGGGGCGTCAAAAATAAATGTTGTTAAAAATACTACGGTATACGATTTATATAGAAAAGAAATTGTTTATGAAAGACATAGACATAGATATGAGGTTAATTTAAAATTCTTAGATAAGTTAATTGATGCAGGAATTAAAGTGAGTGGTTGGAGCGATCAAGGATTAGTCGAATTCATAGAATTATCTAAAAAAGATCATAAGTTTTTTGTAGGAACACAACCACATCCAGAATTCACAAGTAGACCACTAAATCCGAATCCATTATATGTTGGTTTAATAAAAGCTGCAATTTGATTTGATATAAATTAAAATTTAACCTTAAGATCTAAAAAATATAAATAATAAGCCAATTATTATTGGTTTGGGAGAAAATATGATATTGAGCGATAGAGACATTAAGATTCTTTTAAAATCGGGGGAATTAGTAATAGATCCTTTGAGTGATGATACAATAAGGGAAAATGGAGTAGATTTAAAGCTTGGAAGAGAATATTGTGCATTTAAAAAAACAAATACTATTCTAGATCCGAATAAACCTGGAAATGCTAACGAATTTTACGAGTGCGATTCATCGGATAGTTTTGTAGTAGAATCTCATAGACATTATTTGCTTCACACTCTTGAATATATTAAGTTACCTTCTTATCTTGCTGGTTTAGTCAACTTAAGAAGTACATGGGCAAGAACGGGAATATATATACCTAGCACTGTTACAGATGCAGGATTTGAAGGTCAATTAACCATCGAGGTTATAGGTAGCGAATTTCCGGTAAAGCTTTATGCTGGTGATAGGTTTTTGCATTTAATATTAGTTAAAATGGAAACACCTTCAGAAAAACCCTATGAGGGTAATTATAAAGGGCAAACCGGAGTTAGGCTCCCAAAATTTTTTAACAATAAATAAGATTAAAATACAAAGTCAATATTACTTCAATAAGAAATTAAAAAATTTATTAATCGTTATAGTTTTTATATTGGAGAAAATTACGTTAATATTTTTACTCATATATTCATTTATTTATTAATAGCTTTTAGACTATATTATTTTTTACTAATTCTTAATTTTTATTTATTTTTCTTCTTTATAATAAATTATAATAGAAATATTTGAATTTAAGATTTGAATAAAGTGTAAAGTTATAATTTTAAGTTTTGATTAAATTTTCACCCAATATAGTATAAT
The DNA here is from genome assembly GCF_049974385.1 of Caldisphaera sp. NCBI lineage: Archaea > Thermoproteati > Thermoproteota > Thermoprotei > Acidilobales > Acidilobaceae > Caldisphaera > Caldisphaera sp. The sequence continues at coordinate 29,089 of NZ_JBMFIW010000003.1, forward strand.
AAATGTTAATGTAAAAATTTATTACAATTTAAGTTTTATAAATTAGTAGCAAATAGCTATTGAGAGTGAAACGCTTGAAAAAATACTACATCGAGACATTTGGCTGTGCTCTTTCGGAATTTGATAGCTCAACTATGGACTCTATATTATCTCAAAACAATTTTGAAAAAACATCAGAGATAAGTGAAGCAGATATTATAATAGTTAATACTTGTGCTGTTAGATTAGACACGGAAGCAAAGATATTGAAGAGACTTAAGGAAATTAAGAAAAACTACGGCAATTCAAAGTTAATAGTTTCAGGTTGTTTAGCTAAAGCTAGACCATCTCTAATTAATAGAGTTGTCCAAAACGCAAGCCTAATATCTCCTCAAAACGTAACTAGGATATTAGAAGTTGTTAATAATAAAGATAAAATAGTATTAATTGATGGTGAGAGGAATACAGATTTTATTCCAACACCTCCCATAGAGGACAGCATTGCAACAATTATGATAGAAGAAGGCTGTGTTGATAATTGTAGTTTCTGCATTACGAAATTGGCTAGAAAAACTTTAAGATCATATAAGCCCAGAATTATTATAGAAGTCTTTGAGAAGCTAGTAAAAAATGGCGTTAAAGAAATTAGATTAACTGGTCAAGATATAGCCGCTTATGGATTAGATTTTAATCCTAAATTTAGACTTGATGATTTGATTAACACAATATTAGATAAAATAAAAGGAGATTATAGAATAAGAATTGGAATGATGACACCAGATAAGTCAATTGAAATAATTGATAATTTACTTAGTTATTATAATGATGAAAGGATATTCAAATTCTTCCACATACCAGTCCAATCAGGAGATGATGAAGTTTTAAAAATAATGAATAGAAATTATACTATAGATGATTATAAGCAATTACATAACAAAATAAAATCTAAATATCCAGATTCTTTATTTGCTACAGACATTATAGTTGGACATCCAGGAGAAGATGAAGAGGCTTTTCAAAATACGGTCAAACTTGTTAAAGATTTAAGATTTGAAAGGGTTTACTTAGCTCAATACAGTATAAGACCAAGAACTAAGGCAGCATATATGGAGCAAGTTCCAGAGCCAATAAAAAAGGAAAGAAGTCTAATTTTAAATGAAGTAATTAAGCAAATAGATTTGGATATATATAAAAAGTATGTTGGTAACGAATACGAAGCATTAGTTACGTCTCATGGATTTAAGAAGAATTATGTTATGGCAAGATTAAATAATTATTTTCCTATTGCAATTAAAGGTGATAGCGATTTAATTGGTAAGAGAGTAAAAGTAAAAATAAGTAATGCTACATACTTCGATCTTAGAGGGGAAGTAATAGATAGGAATTATGAAAAATCTTTACTAGAAATTCATACTATATCAGACGGCAATTAAATCATTTAAAATTATTTAATATTGTATTTATTTCTTTAATTCTTTAATACCTTTATACTTGATTTTTATTATTTTAATTCCAAGTTTTACAGCTAATTTTTGAATCGAATAATCGTCTGTTGCTAAATAAACTTCTTCGCATTTTTCTTTGTATTGTAAAGATAGCGCTAAAACATCTAGATCAGTTTTACTTAGTTTGCTAGAAAGTTTCCATTTCTTTGCCTCTTCTTTTATTTTTAATAAAAATTTAGTATCAGGATCTATTATAGATAGCTTATCTGCATTTATAATTATATTTAATATATTTTTGGATGCCTCATCTTTTACTTCTTGTATAACAGATGAAGTAGTTATACTCTTATCCAAATTACTTAATACAAACCCTGAAAATATGGCTCCAGTATCTAATATTATGCAATTATTACCAGTATGATAATAACCTAGAGAATAGTCTCTCATAATAGCTTTCCCACCATCTAAATCTTGCTATTTTTGCTGGTTTATCGCATAAAGTTATTCTAAGAGAAGACTTAGACCTGCTTGCTATTTTTTCTTGTCCATCAATATTTATGAAATAATTTCCGCTGTCATCTTTTATATTAATATCAATATATCCACTATATGGAAATACTACAGGTCTTATATGAAGTTGAACTGGATTTAATGGGGTTAAAATTATAGAATTTAGCCTGGGATCAATTATAGGCCCTCCTGCGCTTAGGCTGTAGGCTGTTGAGCCAATTGTTGTTGATACAACTATACCATCTCCATCAACACCATAGATTCTATCTCCATTATAATATGCATCAAGCTTAACTAACGATCCATCTGAGGTAAAAATTACTATATCATTCATAGCACAATTTTTAGTTTCTCCGTTAAATATAGGTTGTAATCTGGGATACTCAACCAAAGTGAACTTGTTATTTATAAATTCATAGACTTTGTTTTCTACTTCATATTCTTCCACGTCTAACATAAAACCTCTTTTCCCAGCTCTAATAGCCATTATTATTGAGTTTCCTGTCTTTTCTCTCATTACAGTTCTTAATAAAGTTCCATCGCCTCCAATTACAATAATTTTGTTAGGTGGATTTATTTCGATGTTAAAATCGTCTATAGTGTTTATATCGCTGTAGTTTTCTTTGCTTTCTTTTTCTAAAATTGGTTGTTTATTGTATTTAGTAAGAACTTTTATAACTTTTAAAGCAATTTCTTTTGCAGTTGTACTATTGGGTTTTATTACGATTCCATATTTTTCGGTTGACAAACTGTCCACCATACAAGTATAATAAGATATAAGTAGTCTATAAAACCTCATCTTAATCTATAATTATAATAAAAATCTTTTATTAAGATACCTTTATGCTTTTAGATAAACGATTTTTCTAACTATCGTAAATATTTGTAGGCCAGGATAATAACCCGCCTTCTGTTTAGTGGCATTTGACTCTGCGGATTTAGAGGGCTTGCGTGGCTCCTCATAGCCCTCTACCTTGCTCCGCTGGGGTCGGCCGTTTCATCGCATCCTCCATTATCTTCAGCAGATTACTATCTTCTTGTTGCCAAGAAGATCTTGCTGCATCATTATCATATAATGGAGGCCGTTTCGTTTCTGTGCCGTTGCCTGAGGTATCACCTCAGCCAGAGGCCCAGCTGCCACCGAGAGGGCGGTGTTTCCTCAGGCCAATAGGCCCGTCAGCCACTATCCTGGCCTACAAAATTATATAGATCAGGTAGAATTAATAAATTGGATGTAAATAGGTAATTGTAATGCCTGACAAAATAAGTAGTAAATGCATTAAAGTGTATAAAGAGTTGGGAAATAATGCTATTAATATATTGAAAGAGATGGGTTTATTGAATCAGGATTTAAGGCCAAGAAAAGAAGGCAATTATTTATTGATTCCTATAGTAAATGAAAAATCTTTAAATGAGATTGGAAAACATTTTCCTTTTGAAATTTGTAATGAATTATTTGAAGAATATAAATTTAAATCAAAGAAATTAAATGCAATTATAGAAGGCATATCTAGTTATCTAATAATAGGTAAAATAGCAATAATAAATTATAAAGGTAACTTGGAAATATTGAGAAAAGCAGCAAGTGAAATTGCTAGGATTAATCCTAATATAGAAAGTGTATATGCAAAAATAGATACAGAGGGGGAATTTAGAGTACCAAAACTCATATTACTTTATGGAAAGGATAATACATTAACTTTGTATAAAGAAAATGGTTTGATTTTCTACATTGATATAAAAAAGGTTTATTTCAACCCAAGACTTGGGGGGGAGCATAATAGGATAGCAGATATGGTAAAAGATGGAGAATTTGTATTAGATATGTTTACAGGCGTAGGAGGTTTTGCATTAAACATTGCTAAGAAAAGAATATCAAGGGTTATAGGTGTTGATTTAAATCCCTATGCTATAAGTCTTGCATCTTTGAATGCAAAAATTAATAAAAAGACATTAAAAGGAGAAACATTTTTTATAAGAAGTGACTCTATGAACCTTGACAATATTATTAAAACTAAATTTGATAGAATAATAATGAATCATCCTACAGGTTCTCTTTCTTTTTTAAGAGCAGCATGCAATCTAATAAAAAATCAAGGTAATATACATCTATATACTTTATTAGACAATAAAAAACAAAATTTAAATATAATTTTGGATCAATTAAAAGTAAATTGCAATTATAGTTTCGAGATATCGCAAGTCAGAAGGGTATTAGATTATAGCCCAAAACAGTCAATCTATGAGATAAACATAAAAATATGATTAATATGCTATTACAAACGCAATTAAACCTGTTATAAATACTCCATCAAAAATTCCTGCTCCACCAATGCTTACTAAAGGAGCAAATATTTTTTCAGGCTCTTTTGCTAAATGCAATATATCTGCTCCCAACAAGCTGCCCATGGATCCGCTAATATATGCTGCTGAAGCAGCAGCTGGACTTATTCCAGCGATTAATATTGCTGGAATTGATGATATAATGGGCGGTATAAATGCTGGCACTGCTATTCCAACACCTTTTATAGGCTTTGCCAAAAAATATGTTGTTAAAGTATTAATAAGAAGAGAAACAATAAAAGCCATGTAAAATATTTTTGAATATGGGGAATAAATCATTAATATGAATAATGTTATTGAAACAAATAAGGGAACTAAAGCTCCTCCTATATTAACGGCAATAGACATGGTCTCTTCTCTAAAAGTCATTTTAGGAACTGGTATAGGAATCCCAAAAAAATCAACGTATTGTAATTCTAATACATTTTCTATTATTCCAGTTCTGATCCTTTTCACTATAAGGTTTACAAAACTCAAAGCTGGACTCAATACTATTAGTATTGCAGATAGTATGCCTAAAGGAAGAGCGTAACTTAAGGTAGATGACTGCGCTATATATACTGGAAATCTAAAGGCTATTAATGCTATAATAACTCCTGCCATTAGATAAAATCCCATAAATATTGGATGTGTTGGTGGGCTTATTACTATTCTTTTATTTTCTTCTATTGAAATTTCTTTTCACCTCAGATCATTTGATAAAATAAGGGTGAAAATATTTAAATATGCTTTTATGATTTTTTCAGCTTCTTAAAAGTTAAATAAGAAAAGCCTCCCGATATTAGACCTGAAAAAACATAAGTTAATCTCCATAAAATAACAACATTTAAAGGTAATAATAATGCAAGCCCATATTCAGCTCCTCCTTCTCCAGCTGGTGTAGGAAATGATGCCATAGAATAGTTAAACATTAGAGCTATAAAGATATTTAAATAAGTTATATCTAAATTTTTTAATAAAATTCTTATTGAAAATACTTGGATTATATATGCAACTAATGTAATAGCTATAGAATTTATTATTATTTTCTTATTTCCAGCAACTCTAAGTAAGTTTTGGAATCTATCTATCTCATATATTATTCTTTGCTTTATATTATCTTTTCCTATTTTACTAATAAGTTTCATAAACAAATTTTTTATGTTAACATTAAAAACTAAAATCCAAAATATTATGGTTAAAAAAGAGAAAATAGTTATACCTATAGATTTGGGTAGATAATATAATGATAATACAAATGATACAACTGATGGTATTATGCCGTCAAAAAATGACTGAAGAGAAGAAATACCAAATGCTTCTCCCATTGGAGTTTGAGAGTATTTACTTATTAATCCAGCAATTGTGAAAACACCTCCAAAATTTCCTGGGGTAATCGTTCCTGCAAAGAATCCGTTAAATTGAATTTCCATAGCTTCGATAAAATTTATTTTGCATTTTTTTAATGAATTGCATATGTAATAGAGCCTGAACGATTTTATAATTTCTGATAAAGTTATTAATAAGAATGAATATAGTAATAAAATGTTACCTTTGTATATTATATAGATGATTTTAATTGGATTTTCTGTAATTATGGAGAGCACTGCAATCATTATAATTAATAGCACTGCAATCATTAATAAATTTCTTCTATTCAAACTTAATTCCCAATAGCATGATGTAATTAAAAAAGAATTAAATTATTATGTTATCTTCAAAATTAAAATAGTTTATACTTGTATTTTTGTTGATATCTGTTCTTTGCTTTTATTCTTTAATTTATCTTCTTCCCAACTTTTTTCTACCATCTCAGCAGCTATCAAAGCCTTCTTCTGTATGTAGTCGGTTATGTAATTTAGTAAAAACCTTACGGGGCCATATTTGAATCCTTTAATATAAAATCTACTAACTATGTCTTTTGCCCAATAAGTGCTATGGTTTAAAGTTGCTTTAAGTAGATCTATGTGTTCTCTTGTTAAGAAATTCTTTCTAAACCAATCCCTTTCTTTTAATTGACCCATTGGGACAAAGAACATAGGAACTATTAAGCTCCTATATGGTCTTAACCTTTCTATGAGCTCTGTTGTAGCCATTACATCATCTGGCTCTTCTTCAGGAAGACCAACAATTAATGTTACTGCAGGAATTATATTGTGATCCATTAAAATTGAGAATGCGGATTCAACTACATCGGGCCACTTATCTGCGCTATAAGGGGCAGATTTAGCTGGCATGATTTTTTTGGCTAACTTAACACTACCTGTTTCTAGGCCTATTTCTACTCCTAAGAAATCTTGATTCCCGCTATACATGATATCTGTAAGCTTTGATATTAACTTATAGTTTTCTTCTGCATATTTTACAGCCGCTAAGCTCACATGAGACCATGCTATAGGTAAATCTGATATTTCTCTTACCATTGTGTGTAATTTCAAAAGTTTCTCTGGCCTGGGCCTAATTCCATCAGCAAAATAAAGTAAATTATCTTCACTATGAAGAAGTATTTGATCGATACCTTCACTCAGGTTTAATTTTACTTCTTCTATAACTTTTTCTGGCGGTATAGACCTCCACGCTCTTAGAGTTACGCTACAAAACTTGCATCCTCTAGGGCATCCTCTCATTATTTCTACAAGCCCATTTACGCTTGCATGCTTTATCTTAGGTATTTCATCCAATGACGGAACGTCAGGAGGTCCTATAAAAACATAATCTGGCAAATCTTCATTGTTAAGAGCTTTTTTAACTAGTTCAACAGAAACTTTTTCTGCTTCCCCGTCTACGACTGTATCAACCCCCCATTTTTTCCATTCCTCAAGAGACCATAACCACTGCCAAGCAGCAGGGCCGCCAACAATTATTTTTACCCCATTCTCTTTAGCTTTCCTTATAGCAGGGCTTTCCATGAATTTTCTAAATGAAACTCTATTAATAGGCTCCTTGCCTGTTATACTCCACCATTCGCTGCTTGGGGGACCATATGCAAAATAATCATGATGGCCTATCATTATTACTTTTACTGTATCTAAGTGCTTATTTATGTGATCTGGATCAATCACTGCTGCGTTTATTCCAGAATCAATTAAAGCAGCTTCTATTTTTCTAATACCATAAGGAGCTATAGCTGGCCTACCCAGCTTATCTACTTTTGGCTTAGGTGCTGCTATCCATTTCCAGATCGACTCTGGTAGACCAATAGATGGTCCAGTAGTCATAAATCCTAAGAACTCATGCTTATGATGATCACTCATCATTGTCCTATCAGTAGTTAATATTACATCAAATACCATTTCTATCACCTTAAATCGCTATCAGTCTTTTCTCTTACAATTATGATTGTTTGAGATAAAAATTCACCTAAAAAATCTCTAAGCTTTTCCATATAGGAATAATCAGAAGAGTTATAAACATGAATTATAACTCTTTTTGCCCTAGCCCTAAATGCGTTAACAAGCTCCTTTTTTACGTAACTAGCGTCTGATTTAGAATCCCAATTTATATGATAAACATCAACTCTACCTTGGTTTATTGTATTTTGGGTTTCAGGCAAACCATTCTCCCCTATGCATTATGTTATATTATGCGTAGGTTAAATAAATTTTATCATATATTGTTATAATTTCTATTATTAATAAATATATAAAATAATTTTTAGTACGAATCTAAAATTATTTATACAAATGAGTAATAGTTGTTGTTATTGTTTAATTCTTACTTTATTCAATCTAAAGCGTGTGAATTTAGTTTTTAAATAATATAAAATATTAATATTTATAAAAATAATATAAAATGCTAATTTAAAGGCTCTAGAGCATAGTTTTTTTGTGGAGATGGTGGGGTAAAATTATGTCAGAAGAGAATCAATCTAACAATTCGAAAGAAATAATTTTGAGAGTATCTGAGGCAAGGCCAAGAGATACTGGGAAAAGAAGAGTAAGAATAGATGTTGATATAATGAAGCAACTAAATGTTGAACCAGGTGATATAGTAGAAATAGAAGGTAAGAAGAAGACAGTTGCTGTTGTATGGCCATCATTGCCTGAAGACCAAGGCCTAGATATAATAAGAATGGATGGTATATTGAGAAAAAACGCAGACATTAATATTGGAGACAAGGTAATTGTTAGAAAGGCTATTCCAAAACAGGCTACAAAAGTAAAGTTGGCTCCAACAGTTCATTCGATATCAGTTGATGAGGGATTTAAAAAATATGTTAAAAAGAAGCTTGTTGGAACTCCTGTCATTGAAGGAGATGTTATAGTCGTTCCTGTTATAGGTCAGGCCGTCCAATTGACAGTAATAGATACAAGACCAAGAGGAATTGTTATAATAAGTGAAAAAACTTCAGTTGATATTCTTGAAAAGCCAATGACACAAATAAACGTTCCTAAGGTAACTTACGAGGATATAGGCGGTTTAAGGGAAGTAGTATCTAGAATTAGAGAATTGGTTGAGTTACCATTAAGGCACCCGGAACTATTTGCAAGACTCGGAATTGAGCCACCTAAGGGAGTTCTTCTCTTTGGTCCTCCAGGAACCGGTAAGACATTATTAGCAAAAGCGGTTGCAACAGAAAGCGATGCATATTTTGTTGCAATAAATGGTCCTGAAATCATGAGTAAGTTTTACGGAGAAAGTGAACAAAGATTAAGAGAGATTTTTGAAGAGGCCAAGAAAAATGCGCCAGCAATAATATTTATCGATGAAATAGATGCAATAGCTCCTAAGAGAGACGAAGTTGTAGGAGAAGTGGAAAGAAGAGTAGTGGCACAGTTATTGGCTCTAATGGATGGTCTTGAAAATAGGGGCCAGGTAATAGTTATTGGAGCAACAAACAGGCCAAATGCAGTAGATCCAGCATTAAGGAGACCTGGTAGGTTTGATAGAGAAATTGAAGTACCTTTACCTGATAAGCAAGGAAGATTGGAAATCTTGCAGATACATACAAGACATATGCCATTAGATAACGATGTTGATATGGAAAGGCTATCAGAAATTACAAAAGGATATACAGGGGCAGATTTGGCAGCATTAGTAAAAGAGGCCGCCATGCATGCACTAAGAAGATATCTGCCAGAGATTGATATAGAGCAGGAGAAAATACCAGTTGAAGTTTTAGAAAAAATGGTAGTTACTATGGAGGATTTTATCGCCGCGTTTAAAGAAATAACGCCTAGCGGATTAAGAGAGATTCAGGTTGAAATACCAGAAGTTCATTGGGAAGATATAGGAGGTTTAGATAGCTTAAAGCAAGAATTAAGAGAGGTAGTAGAATGGCCATTAAAGTACCCAAATTCATTTAAGAGGATTGGAGTTCAACCACCTAAGGGAGTTCTTCTCTTTGGTCCTCCAGGAACCGGTAAGACATTATTAGCAAAAGCAGTTGCAACAGAAAGCGGAGCTAACTTCATAACAGTTAGAGGGCCAGAAGTATTAAGTAAATGGGTAGGTGAAAGCGAAAAAGCAATAAGGGAAATCTTTAAAAAAGCCAGACAATATGCACCTGCAGTAGTTTTCTTTGATGAAATTGATGCTATAGCAGCTTTAAGAGGCACCGATGAGGGGACAAGGGTAGGAGAAAGGATAGTTAGCCAACTTCTTACTGAAATAGATGGAATTACCGACCTTCAAAACGTTGTTGTTATAGCAGCAACAAACAGACCAGAAATGGTTGACCCAGCCTTAATAAGACCCGGAAGGTTAGAAAAACTAGTTTATGTTCCACCCCCAGATGAGAGAGGCCGGCTTGAAATATTGCAAATACATACAAGAACAGTACCTTTAGGAGATGATGTTGATTTAGTTGACATAGCAAAGAGGACTAATGGATATACAGGTGCAGATCTAGCGGCATTAGTAAGAGAGGCTGCTATGGGTGCTTTGAGGGAAGACTTACAAAACGGAATAGTGAAAAAGAGGCATTTTGATGTTGCATTATCAAAGGTGAAGCCAAGTGTAACCCAATACATGATAGAATATTATATGAAATGGATGGAAACAGCTAGGCAAATAAATCCAGGTAGATCTACAGCGACATCTATAACCTATTGAGGTGATAAATTTGAGTATATGGGCAGAATCTCCGTATTTAAACATAGTATATGATGAGATAAAAAGGTTAACTAAAGATGGAGAAATTCCTGTTTCTGAAAGAGAAATCATATCAAGTTTATCTCGTCAAGGATATGAAATGTCTCCTGCTGACCTAATAAAGATTTTAATAAAATTAGAGATAATGGGTTTAATAGTAGTAAGTTCTAGTACAAAGGAAGACAGGCTTATTAAATTAAAGAAGTCAATGGAACAATTTGAAATCCCCCATCAAGTAGATAATGAAAGTTAACGAAAAATTAAAACGTTTTAATTTTTATTTTAATAAGTGGTGAAACTTTTGGGAGTAAACTTAAAAGACCTGATTCCAGAAAACGCAAAACAAGATATCGAAATAAAATCTTTAAAAGGTTATTCTATAGCCCTGGATGGGTATAATATGTTATATCAATTTCTTGCTGCAATCAGACAACCTGATGGAACACCATTAATAGATTCGCAAGGTAACATAACTAGTCATATAAGCGGTCTATTTTATAGAACAATAAACTTAATTGAAGAAGGCGTTAAACCTATATATGTTTTTGATGGAAAACCTCCGGAAATGAAAAAAAGGGAAATTGAGGAGAGAATTTCTAGAAGGCAGCAATATGCGGAAAAATATCAAAAGGCAAAAGAAGAAGGCCGTATAGAAGAGGCGAAAAAATATGCTCAAGCATCTACGTCTCTTTCAAGCACAATGGTAAATGATGCAAAGCAGCTATTAACTTATATGGGTATACCATGGATTCAAGCGCCAGCTGATGGAGAGGCACAGGCAGCTTACATGGCTAAAAAAGGTGATGTATATGCTGCAGGAAGCCAGGATTATGATAGCCTACTTTTTGGTTCTCCAAAACTAGTTAGAAATCTCGCAATAACTGGTAAAAGAAAGCTTCCAAATAAAGAAGAATATATTGAGATAAAACCTGAACTAATAAATTTATCAGATATGCTTAAACTACTAGATATTAGTAGAGAACAATTAATCTTAATAGGTATTTTATTAGGAACAGATTTTAATCCTGATGGAGTAAAGGGTTATGGGCCAAAAACTGCTTTAAAGTTCGTTAAGGAATATAAGGATCCGATAAAGGCTTTAAATTCAATAAAAGTTGATTGGGGAGATGTTGATCCTATAAAGATATATAATTATTTCTTAAGTCCTCCATCAAATGATAATTATAAAATAGACTGGAAAGAGCCAGATGAAGAAAAAATATTAGATATGTTAGTTAAGCAACATGATTTTAATGAAGATAGGGTTAAAAAGGCCATAGAAAGGCTAAGAAAGTCTTATAAAGAATCAATAAAAACAAAGCAGGCAAGATTAGATAATTGGTTTAAGTAATTTTATAAAATTAATAATAAAAAATTATATATTTTTTAGGATTTTATTTAATTTATCAGAATCAATATGTTGGTTTAATTTTTCCTCTTCATTAATTATTTTTGTTGATCTGGCAGATTCCACAAATTCAAAATATATGTCATTGTTTGTTAATATTTTAAATATTCTTTTAGCAGAATCTCCTATCTCATCTACTTTAAATTTTTCATATGATGGGACTTTAACTACATAATATATATTTCCATCTGGACTATAATAAATATTGGCCGACTTTATTTCTATGTTGTGCAATAGTTTATATACTAACTCTTTTGGATTATTTGTGAATTCTATCAAAATAATCTTATTAAAACCAAAATTGCTAAGCTTTTCTCTTAGGTATTTTTCAATCTCATGCTTATGTTGACCCAAATTTTCTAACATTACATATAACTTTTTATCAAATATAATGGATTTCTTATAATTTACATCTTTCATTCCTTTTAGTTTGTCTTCTAATTCTAATAAAACTTTCATTACATCTACTTCCCATTTTTCATATAGTCCTTTGTCTATTTTTGCTTGACAGTTTGGGCACAGCATTCCACTTTTGACACAAATCTTATCTAATGGTATCTGCACTTTTTTCACCACTGGTATTACTACAAATAAACCTTTTATAAATTTGTAAAATGATAAAATTTAATTTCTTTTAATAATTCTTATAAGTATAATATAAATGATAAATTACTATTTGCAGTAGTAACACACATAAACTTATTTAAAGGTAATTGATAAAGGTTAAATAACTGTTTTGAGATTAAAGTAATGGTGAGTTAAAGTGGAGAAGTTTATGGAAGGGCTTAGCTTGGTTATAAGGGAATCGTTAAAGAATCCAAAATATAGATATATTATGATAGCTGTGGCGTTAATTTCTTTATTGGCTGCTTTTGGAACTGGTATGGCTATAGCTCATGCTGCAACCGGTTCTTCTACTGCAGCTGTTTCGCCTTACTCTGAACTAGGTAAAGCTATTGGTTCAGGTTTAGCAATAGGTCTAGCAGGAATTGGTGGAGGTTACGCTGTAGGTGTTGCTGGTGCTGCAGCAATAAGTGCTGTCGCAGAAAACAGGGAGCTATTTGGAACAGCATTCATATTTGTGGTATTAGGAGAAGGAATAGCAATATATGGATTATTGATAGCGATAATAATATTGTTTGTATTGCCATGATTTTTTAACATGCAATATTTATATTTTGTTTTATGCTTGTAATATCCAGTAATTAAACGGTGTTAGAAGTGGTGGAACCAAGAAAGGAAAAGAAAGAAAAAGATTTTTCTCAATGGTATGATTGGATACTAGAAAGGGCTGAAGTTTACGATTACGGAAGGTATCCAGTTAAGGGTATGGGTATTTGGTTGCCATATGGATTTCAAATAAGGAAAAGAACTATAGATTTAATGAGAGATTTACTAGATTCAAAGGATCATGAAGAGATTTTGTTCCCTCTCTTAATTCCAAAATGGATGTTAGAAAAAGAAGGAGAGCATATAAAAGGCTTTGAAGATGAAGTATTTTGGGTAACCCATGGAGGAACTGAAGAACTAGATCAAAAGTTAGCCCTTAGACCAACAAGCGAAACGATTATAACATATTATGAATCACTTTGGTATCAAAGTTATAAACAATTACCAAAAAAATTGTATCAAATAGTTAGTATGTTTAGATATGAAACCAAAGCAACAAGACCATTAATAAGATTAAGAGAAGTAACAAGTTTTAAAGAAGCTCACACAATTCATGATAGTTTTGATAGTGCAGAAAACCAAATAAAAGAAGCAATAGACATATATAAAAAGTTCTTTGATGAATTAGGAATACCTTATATAATTAGTAAAAGGCCCGATTGGGATAAGTTTGCAGGAGCATTATATACTATAGCTTTCGATACGATAATGCCTGATGGTAAAACATTACAAATAGGAACTGTACATCATTTAGGCCAAAGTTTTTCAAAAGCATTTAACTACAAGATACAATTAAAGGATGAATCTTTTGATCATCCATGGCAGACAAGTTATGGTATAAGCGATAGGGTTATTGCAACAATAATTGGTGTACATGGAGATGATAATGGTCTAGTGTTGCCACCTGACATAGCCCCTATACAGGTGGTGATAGTTCCAATACCATCAAATAATGAATCAGAAGCACAATCTGTAATTGAATATAGCAAAAATATACTTAATAAACTTGTTGATTCTAAAATTAGATGCAAAATTGACGATAGGCCAGACATCACTCCTGGAGAAAAATACTATTATTGGGAGGCTAAAGGTATTCCTGTTAGAATAGAAATTGGCTCTAGAGAATTAAAGAATCGTACCATAACTATAGTTAGAAGAGATACTTTAGCAAGAAAGGTAGTTGAAGAAAGCAATGTTATAAAAGAAACTAATTTAATTCTAGAAAGCATCAAAAACAATTTATATGAAAGAGCGTGGAAGAATTTACAACAAAAAATATACGAGTTTGATAATATAAAAGAAGCAAAGGATTATATAAATAAAAAAGGAATTGTTGAAATCCCCTGGTGCGGTAAAGATACATGCGCAAACAAAATCATGGAAGAGCTCGAGGCAAAAAGTTTAGGAACACCATGGCCTTCTAAGAAATTATCTGGCAAAAAATGCCCTATATGTGGTGAAAAAGCTTTTACGGTTATGAGATATGCAAAACAATATTAGAATATTAATAAAAAATCTAGTGCTCAGAGGGCTCCTTGTCGTCATTAACTTTTAAGTTTCCGGGTCCACCACACTCTTCATCGCATTTTATACTATTGAAAATGGGCTTATAATTTGTTTATTTTTTAATTAACTTGACGTATGAAAATTTTAATTTTATCTTTTAATTTAGTTTAATAGGGGTCTGCTTGAATAAATATAAAATTAACAATATGATAGGTGTATTAGTTCCTTTTACATTATCAGCTTATGTAGTATTTTCAATTTCCATGGTTCTAACCCAAATTTCAAGTTATTTTAATGTACCTCTTTACATTATCAGCTTAACATTTCCTATAGACTTTATAGGAGGAGCTATAGGAGGATTTATTTTAGGAAGATATGCAGATAAAGTTGGTAGGAAGTTTACAACAATTTTATCTATAATTTTGTTTTCTTTATTTCTAATTATTTCATCATTTTCTAATTCTATCATTGAATTATTTATAAGCTGGTTCTTTGTTGGTTTTGGCGTAAATGCTGAGAATGGCATAGCATATGCATTAATAGTTGAAACTTTGGGCTCATATACAGGGTCATTTGGGGGATTAGTTCAAGGTCTTTATTATGTAGGATTTGGATTAGATGTTTTAACGTTTAGTTTTATTAGATATTGGAGATTCCTATTTTTAACTATCGGTATAATAAGTTTAGTTTTTGGCATAATATCTTCAGTAGTTATTAAAGAAACGTTGAAAACTCATCAAAAAAGGGTATCAAATATAGGTGACCTTTTTATTAGCAAATATAGATATAAAACAATTTTGTTATCTTTAATAGTTGTAGGAGCATTTTTGCTAAGTGTTCCTTTATTAAGTATTGCTCCAACTTTAATTGAAAAGCTTGATATGACATCAGATATAGGTATACTTTCTATAATTGGCTTTCTTTCTTATTGGTTTGCTGGCTTTTTGTCTGATAAAATAGGAAGAGGTAAAACTACTATGAGCTTTTCAGCCTTAGGGCTTATTTCAGGTTTTTTATTAATATTTGCTAAGAATTCTTATTTTATAGTTCTTCTCTTAGCATTGCTTTATATATCATCTGGATTGTTTTCATATGATGGTATCTGGGTTAGTGAAAACTATCCAATAGAGTTGAGAGCTACTGCTTCAAATTTTGTTTTCATGTTTGGTAGAATTTTGGGCGGGTTTGCTCCAGAAATAACCTCAGTAATAGGGGTTTCAAGTCTTTCTTTTGGAATTGGCATAGTTTCAATTTTTTCTTCGGTTTTAATTTTTATAGTTTCTATTATTTTTATTTTAATAGAGAATAAATGATAGCAAGCCCTTCCCCTTTAAGGTACTGTAAGGTTTTTCTGTTCTTGCAGTATAGAGTAGGAAAGGAGAGAAATAAGATCTATAAAGGAATGTAACTAATGTCTAAAATTTTTTATTTTTATTGTTTGAAAATTCTTTTAAGATTCCTTAAGTGAAATGAAGTATGTGCTCATATACTGTTAAATTTCTCTAAAAACCTAACTTTTTGGGTTAGGAAAAAGTTCAGTTCAATAAAGGTATCTTTAGGTGGTATAATAAACTGCATTTTATTTAATCAAGTAAAATTTTATAATAAATTTTGTTAATAATTTATAACTGCTGGTCAAATCGACTAGATTCGGTGACGTATTTGGCTGAAAAAACATCTATAGGATTTCCATGGGCAGCTTTCGTCGCATTATCTTTAGGTATGATAGTGTTCGGATTAGCAGAAAGCTATGGTCCATTATCTGCACTAACTGAAGTTATACCATCAAATCTGGCATGGCTTGGATTTACATTACCATATTTGTTCGGAGGAATTGGCGCCTTATTAGCTGGATACATTGCTGATGCGCTAGGAAGAAAGCTTGCGTTTATTTTGTCGTCAGGCTTGGTCCTATTAGGTATGATATTATATTTACCAGTATGGCTTAATTTCGTTTCTGGTGTTGCAAGAACAATAACGCTTTTGGTATCCATAGCAATAGTTGGAATGGCAGCTATAGGCTTAGAAAGCCCGGTATTAGCCATGATATCAGAAAGCGTTAATTCTCAATACAGAAGTAAGTTGCTTGTTATAGGACCAAATTTTGGAAATCTGGGAGTAGCTTTAGCATATGTTCCATTGCTCATATTCGGAATAAATAGTGCTATTGCAGCTTCTGCTAATTATGAGCTAGCTTTAATCCTCATGTATGTAGCACCAACAATCGGATTGATATTGGCATGGTTAAAGGCATCAGAGACGTTACCTTGGAGGGCAGTTAAAAAGCAAAGTAATGTAGAAGATGCATGGAAGAAAATAGATAACACAACCGAAATAGTAAATCCAAATGCAGGTCTAGGCCTTAGGTTCTTAACATTAATCCTTATAGGAATTGTTCAGGATGTTGCATTCGTTTACATAACATATGGTGCATCATTTGCATATTTCAGCAATGTAGCAGCATATGTTCCTTTGATCGGAGGCTTCACTATGACTATAGTAGGAGTAGTTGCAGGCTTGTTAGTTACATCTAAAGTGAGTAGAAAAGTCTTCTCATTAATGTCTTATGGTATGTTAGCTGTGTTTTGGGCATTATTGTGGATAGTTGGTAGTGTAGCAAAGTCATCATTTGCTATATTGTCAATGTTCACGTTACTTATGGTTCCGGTAGAATTAACATGGGCATCTAGAGCTTTGTTAGAACCTGAATTATTCCCAACTAACAGAAGAGGTCTATACGTTTCTTTGGTAAGATTTGTAGTTTGGGTTTCTTCAGCTATAATAGCAGGTCTATTGATATTAATACCTTTACCATTTGCAATAGGTGCCGCTTCAATGTTTATAATAGCATTAATAGGAGTCGGTGGAACGTTAGTTTGGTATTACAAAGGATTCGAAACTGGAAACAAGAACTTATTGGGATTAGATTTGGAGAAAACAGCCCGTTCAATAGCTCCTGTAAAGGTTTCTGACCCAAAAGATAATTAATTTTTTCTTTATTTTTAATTTCATTTTTTAAATAAACTATAAAATTAGTTATTATAATAAAATCAATGGAGTTAGGGATGAAAAATAGCAATGAATTAGAAATTAAGAGTAAAGGATTGGAAGAAGATTTTTGGAGGAATATAGTATCTGAAATAGAAAATTATTCTAAAAAGGGATGCTATGAAAAGGTAAATATATTGATGAGTCTTTTTACATTAAAAAAACTTAGAATAATTGCAACTTCGTTGGCTAAGGGCTCAAATGTTATTATAGATGCAGGAAGTGGTCCTGGGACTTCAACAAAATATATTAGAGTTATTCATAATTATTCTCAAATAATTGCAATGGACCCATCATTTGCTATGATTAAAATGGCTAAAGATAATATAGGAGGCATAAATGCAATTAATGGTATGTTTGAGAATATTCCTATTAAAGATTCTTCTGCAGATGCAATAGTAGCTATGTTTTCTTTTAGAGATGCAAGGAATTATGATAAAGCTTTACGCGAATTTTCTAGAGTCTTGAAAAGAAAAGGTAAATTAATTATATTAGACCTATATAGGCCTGAATCAGCGTTAGAAAAAATAATATCATTTTTTCAATTTAACATATTATCAGTTATATCAGGTCTTCTTATGGGATGCGGTAAAGAAGCTCTATTATACCCTAATTTGCATAAAACTATTAATTATATGTATTCACCAAAAGAGTTTATAATGTTGGCAAGAAATTATTTTGAGAATGTAAATTTTAAGAAAATGCCTATTATAGTAGGGATATTATATGCGACAAATCCAAAGAAATTTTATTAAATATTTATTTAAATATATTGCTTAGCAAGATTCTTAATGTATAGAATATTTAAGCATTCTTAAATGTTTGTGAAAAAAGGTAGTAAGGATACATATTAATAACCCCTAAATATGATATGAGTAATGGAAGAAGTGGTGTGCAAAGGTTGAATAAAGAAATCTCCTATGAAGACATAGACAATTTAATACTTGAAAAATGGGAAAAGGTTAGAGAATATCTTCAACCAAAAATATATGATGCAGCAAAGACTATGGAGAATTTAGGAATAGAAGGGATACCAAAATATTTGGTAACAGGAGGTAAAATGTTTAGAGGGTTTTTAACGATTCTTTTTGCAGAGTCTCTTGGATCTAATATTGAATTCGCCTCGGATGCTGCAGTAGCTATTGAGATGGTACATGCAGCTAGCTTAGCAATAGATGATATAGTTGATAACGATGTTAATAGGAGAGGAAAATTATCTAGTTGGATTGTATATGGTATTGGAAAGACTGCTTTAACGGCTCTCCTTTTAGTTCCAGTAGCTCAAAGAGTGATAGAAAAATATGGATTCGATGCTATAAAATACAGCATTAAATCATGGGAATCTATGGTAAGAGGAGAAATTATGGATGCATATGCTTCAATAAAATTGTTACCTTCAGAATATTTAAATGTTGTTAAATTAAAAACAGCATCATTATTTAGTTTATCAACAGTTTTAGGAGCAATTGCCGCTAAGAACTCAACAGTATTAGATAATGCAGAATTTTATGGAGATAAGTTAGGTATAGCATATCAATTAGCTGATGATATAAGTGATTATTATTCATATTTAATAGGAAAAAAAGAAAAGCTCGATCCGGGAGAAGTGTTATTTGAAAAATGGATTATGCAAAAGTACGCAATCAAAGATAGAGGTGATGATATAGTAAAAAATGGAATGAATATGTTAAATGATATAGTCTTTGAAGCTTCAAATTCAATAAGTGAATTTCCTGATTCAAGTCAAAAATCTATGCTTGAAAGAATCCCATATTTTATGGTAAGTAAAATGCTTGAAAGTTCTGGATTATCCTTTAAAAAATTTAACGAAGAATAATATAAGGTTATTATTTTAGGTTAATTAATATATTAATTAGATTAAAAAGAATTGAAATGAATTAAGGTGAAATAATGTCAGACAACTATATTTATCAACAAAAAAATAGGTTAATTAATTATTTAAAAGATGCTGGTTTTATAAAAACTAAAATAGTCGAAGAGGCTATTAGTAATGTAGATAGATCAATTTTTGTTCCACCAAAATATATTAATGAGTCATATGAAGATAAACCTTTAACAATTGGGTATGGGCAAACAATAAGTGCTCCAAGTATAGTCGCTTATATGACAGAGCTGTTGGAATTAAAGGAAGGTGATAAAATATTAGAAATTGGGACTGGTTCTGGGTATCAGACAGCGATATTATCATATATAGTTAAAGAAAAAGGTTTAGTAATATCAATTGAAAGAATTAAAGAGTTATCCGAGACTGCATATAAAAACCTAGAGAAGCTAGGTTTACACAAAAACGTTAAACTTATTGTAGGAGATGGATCTATAGGTTATGAAAAAGAAAAACCTTATGATAAGATATTAATAACAGCTGCCTCTCCCAAGATACCTAACTTTGTTTATGATCAATTAAAAAATGGCGGGATAGCTGTTATGCCAATTGGATCTATTGAAGAACAAAAATTAACCATTTTAAAAAAGGACGACTTGGGTCAAATAAATATTAGATATGATATAGGTGTAATTTTTGTACCATTGATTGGACAAAATGGTTTTAAATTGTCTAATACTCAAATTAACTAGCTCAATGTTTCTTAAAAGTAAATGGGAATTTTTATTTTAATATTTTAAATTATTTTGTATAATTAAGTAACATCATTTTTAATGAAATATTCAAAACAATTCCTTAGAGTTAATATTTTTAATGGCAAATTATATTATAAGTTAATTTTCGGATATTTCAAATGTATAAAAATTCTTAAAATTTAGAAAGAATAAGCTTAATCAAAATGAAAATAATATTATTTTTTAACCCTTAATTAGTTCTTAATTAAAAAGAAGTAGGTGAAAAAAATGGGTGCTAGAGTAAAAGTCATATCAGAAATAGAAAAAATAATGTCAAATATAGAACAGGTTAGAAATATAGGTGTTATTGCTCATGTAGATCATGGAAAAACTACAACTAGCGATACGTTGTTAGCAGGAGCCGGAATTATATCCGAAAGAGTGGCTGGCGATGCATTACTTCTAGACTATTTGAATGTAGAAAAAGAAAGAGAAATGACTGTTAAGGCAGCTAATGCAAGCCTTTATCATGAATTTAATGGAAAACCCTACGTTATTAATCTAATCGATACCCCTGGACATGTTGATTTTACTGGTATGGTTACGAGAAGCCTTAGAGTCCTAGATGGAGGAATAGTAGTCGTTGATTCTGCAGAAGGAGTTATGACTCAGACAGAAACAGTATTAAGACAGGCATTGGAAGAGAGAGTAAAGCCTGTCTTATATATTAATAAGGTAGACAGATTGATAAAGGAATTAAAATTTGGCCCCCAACAAATCCAAGAAAGGTTTGTAGAGATAATAAAAGATGTTAACAATTTAATAGATATGTATGCTGAGCCAGAGTTCAGGAATAAGTGGAAAATTAATCCAGCAGAAGGTAATGTAGCTTTTGGCAGTGCAAAAGATAAATGGGCTTTAACTGTACCTGATGCGGCAAAAAAGGGCATAACATTTCAGCAAATAATAGATGCATATTCATCAAATAATAAAGATAAAGTAGTCGAGCTGTTTAAGAAAGCTCCTATATGGGATGCATTATTAAATATGGCTGTTAAATTTATACCTAATCCTAGAGAAGCTCAAAAATACAGAATTCCTAAAATATGGAAAGGAAATCTTGATACTGATTTAGGTAAGGCTATGATGGAAGCTGATCCGAATGGGCCATTGGTATTTTATGCTAATGCAATAAAAGTAGAGAAAGCAGGTATTGTTGCAACAGGTAGAGTCTTTTCAGGAACCTTGGAACCAGGAAAAGAGGTATATATTGTTTCAAGCGATCGTAGTGGAAGAATATTACAGGTAAGCTTATATATGGGTCCATTTAGAGAATTAACAAACAAAATACCTGCTGGTAATGTAGGAGCTCTAATGGGTATAGAAGGCCTTAAGTCAGGAGAAACTTTAGTTGAGCTGTCATATAAATCTCAAGCAGCACCTTTTGAACAGCTTCATTACATAAGTGAACCTGTTGTAACATCTGCTATAGAGCCTGCAAAGTTACAAGATCTACCAAAAATGATAGATGCTTTAAAGAAGCTTACTCTCGAAGATCCAAACCTTGTAGTTAAGATAAATGAGGAAACTGGAGAATACTTAATTTCTGGTATGGGGCAGCTTCACCTAGAAATAGCTATGTGGATGCTAAAAGAATTATATGGAGTAGAGGTAAAAGCAAGTCCACCTATAGTTGTTTATAGAGAGTCCGTTAAGCAAAAAAGTGAAACATTTGAAGGAAAGAGCCCTAACAAACACAATAGGTTCTATATAAGCGTTGAACCTTTAAATGAAGAGACTATAGAGCTTATACATAAAGGTTTGGTTAATGAAGATCAAGATCCCAAAGATAGAGCTAAAATATTAAGAGATAAAGCAGGTTGGGATTATGATGAGGCAAGAAAGATATGGACTATAGATGAGAATATAAACATCTTTATTGATGCAACATCAGGTGTGCAATACCTTAAAGAAGTGAAGGATACCATATTAGGAGGCTTTAGAATTGCTGTTAAAGAAGGTCCATTGGCTGCAGAGCCTGTTAGAGGACTTAAAGTGTCACTTCACGATGCAGAAATACATGAAGATCCTGTCCATAGAGGTCCTGGACAAATATATCCTGCTGTAAGAAATGCCATATGGGCTGCTATGTTAACATCAAAGCCAACACTTCTTGAGCCTATTCAGAAATTAGATATAAAAGTTCCAATGGATTATTTGAGCCCAGTAACTGCAATAATAACTAAGAAAAGAGGAAAGGTTTTAGATGTAAAACAAGTAGGTATGCAGGTTTCAGTAAGTGCTGAAATACCTGTTGCCGAAAGCTTTGATATATCACAGGAATTAAGAGGATCTACTGCTGGAAAAGCTTTTTGGGGAACAGAATTTAGCAGATGGGCTCCAGTACCAGATTCAATACTTGAAGATTTAATAAAGAAAATAAGGGACAGAAAGGGACTACCACCTAAGCCTCCAAAACTTGAAGATCTATTAGGGCCTTAGTAAATAATTTTCGTAAATTTTATTGAGTCAAAAATTTCATTTTCATATTTTCTCGATTTAATTTTTATATAATCGTTTTCTGTTATTAGACCTTGCCTATGCATTACAATAGCACAACTATCTGTAACAACAGAAGTAGCTAGCCCACCTTCAGATAATAAATCAAGTCCGCTATTTATATCTGGAACTGAAAATCCACAATGTCCTTCAGGATGTGTATGCATATTAAAGACTACTCTTATAAAGGGTATTTTTACTTTAAGCAATTCTCCCTCTAATATTGATAAATATCCATTGTTATCATACATAAATAAAAATTCTATATTAGTTAAGCTGGTTTTCTTTGTAAAAGGTTTTATTATATCCAAATCTGTTTTAAATGGAATATATGGAATAAAATTATAAACGTCTTTTATGCTAATATAATCCTTAATATTTGGATCTTTTTTAATTAAAATCTCTTTACCATCAATTTCAGTAGAATAATCTTCGAACTCCCATGGGGTATTAATCTTTAATTCTATTATATTTCCGCTAATTTTTTTAAGTAATGATCTAAAATCTAAGATATCTTTTTCTACTTTTGCATCAAAAAGGTTATATTCATCATCATAAGTATTTTCTATTTGAATTATCAATTTACTAATGATTGATAGGATTTGGGAAGCATTAGTCTTCTTTAATTCTTGGTATTTTTTGCTCAAATTTTACCCTCGCTTTTTTCTAATTAAAGATTAATATATGGGTAATATAACTTTTTTTAAATTTTAAGGCTTGTTATCATAATTGTAAATTCTTCGCTTTTTTTAATGTCATCAATTAACTTTCTACTTAGATCTATAGCTGCTTTATTGCTTCTTATTAAAGCAGTTGCGGGTTCTATATAATTGCTCTTTCTGAATATAATTTTGTTTTCGTGTGATAGTATAAGGTCCTTATCTCCATAGCCTATTAAGCTATCACAATAGTTATTTGTGCAAAATACAACAAATATTTTGCTTCCATTTTTTATGTCTTCAACTAACCATTGTGGAAAGTCTTTTGTAGATGCTTCAGACCTTATTCCTATTATGCAATCCCCTCTTGTTGTTAAAAAATTATCTTTGGTTATTTCTATTGTAGACCTATGAGTTGCTCTAACATTTTCATGTCCATATGCTTTAAATACGAACCACTTAGATGTATATTCAAACGGACTCAAAATATCAACCTTTATTGCCATAGTAATTTTCTAATGAGCTAAATCCTTTAGACCCTTTTTTATATGGTACTTTTATAATTTCTTTGATTTTTGATGCTTTTTTTTCTCCTATAATGCTTGCTAATTCAGAAAGGCTTGAGTTAAAGAATTTTTCTAAAGAGCCAAAATGATCTAATATTTTTTCAGCATTTTTTTCTCCTATACCCGGGAAAGATTGCAAAATGTAAAGTTGCCATTGCCTACTTTCATCTAACTTTGGTTTTTTATGCACAACTACTTCATTATTTTTTTTGTTTACAAATGATTTCCTAATAATTGATTCGATATATTCTGCAGTGGATAATTGATCTAAACTCCAAAGAACTTTAACGTTAAATTCTATTATTAATGTAACCAAAGCAGATTGAATTTGTTTTTCTCTGTTTTTATAATAAAGTAATGATCTTCTAAAATCTCCTTCAACGATATATATTATATTTTGATATTTTGCTGACATTCTTTTAGCCTGCTCAAATAGCCTTCCATCGAATAGAGATTTCACAAAATCTGGAGCACTTTTTCTTTCTATAATTATTCCTTCAGGAGTCATATAGTCTCCTTCTTCTAGTTGCCTTCTAATTACCATAATTCCCATCGATTCCAATAATTTAGGCACACCAGACGTTTCTTCTCTAGAATCGGCATAAATTCTATATTTCTTTGTTTCCATTTTTAATTTCACTTTTGTTGCACATACTATTTATAAGATTTACTAAATAACTGAAAAATTTTTCCTTTTCAATATTTTCGCTTTCCTGTAAAGAAACAATTGATGCACCTTTGTGACCTCCTCCTTCTCCGTGAAATTTTTCTCCTAATAACTTAGCTATATAAGATGCGTCTAATCCTTTCAACAAAGCTCTATCAGATAATCTTATAGAAATTCTGTTGTTTTCACTTTCTTTATTTTTTATAACAAAAACAACATCAGCGCCGCTTTGAATTACACTATTTGATACTAAGGATTCATAGGATCCTATTTCCGTTAAGGCAATTATCAAATCTTTGCATACTTTTCCTATTAATAGCCTAGAAAGGCCTTTAAGTTTTGCAATCCTAATTGATAAATCTTCTTCGAAATATTTTATGATGTTGTGATAAATAAATATTGATTTTTTATAGTTTCCGTGTTCTGTTAAAAAAGCTAAAGAATCAAAAGTATTTTTCCTAGCTCTTTCTAATTTGTTGCTATCAAATATTATACCTAATATGGCTAAGTTTGAAATTTTTTCATCTAATGGTAAATTTAATTCTTTTGAAAAAGTAACGACTAATTCTGTAGTAGAGGATGCTTCATCGTCAATATAGTGTAATTTTGAATTCTTATACAATTGCCCTTCTGAGTGATGGTCTATTAATATTAAAATTCCTTTTTTTGGCTTTGAAACAATATCTAATACTTGCTCTAAGCCGGCTGCATCTAAAATAATTAATTTGTCATAATCTGAGTTGCATTCATTAATATCAATGTTTAATTCTTTTAATGCTAGTTTTGATTCTTTAGCTATTCCAGGTTTTATATCAATACAGCAATTACTATTATATTTCTTACATATTTGATATGTTATTAAAGAAGAAGCTATGGCGTCTATGTCTGCGTTAGAATGAAAAGAAATACCTATTTTATCATTACTTATCTCTTGAATAAAATCTAATAAAAAATTTTGTGAATTAGTTTTTATCAAAATAATTACCTATTTTTAACTTCCTGCCCCTCCAATTCCTCCTTTAGTTACAGGACCTCCGATGCCTGATAACAATTGTTTTAATTCTACTGCAATTTTATCTATTTGTTCCTTTACCATTGATTCTTGATTTTTAAGTGCTTTTATTCTTAGTTCCAAATCCTCTTTCTTGGTTTCAAGTTCTTTTTCCAAATCCTCTTTCTTGCTTTTTACTAAAACAAAACCGGTCATTTTATACAGTTCGGCATCAGGCCCCAATACTTTTAATTTCTCTAATACCTTTTCAATTTCTCCTAATGATGACTCAGCATTCATTCTTTCTTGGACTATAACATTATATGAGTCTCTTAACTGCAAATATTTATTATATTTTGCTTCAGCTTCAGGCGGAACTCTTTCTACCAATTTTCTCCCCATAGTTTTTGTTATAGCACTTCCTTTTATTTTTACGTTTGTGTAGATTTAAAGGTTTTACTTCGATGAAATAAAATATTTTCTATTTTTCATTTTATAATCAAATAAAGACTCCTATAGGATCTAAGGATTTAACTCATTATGGATTATATTCTAGTTTTTTATTCGTATTCTATACAGCTCCTTGGTATTGCATAACCTTGTTATTGTATAAGTAGAGATTATTTATCTTCTTTGACATTAAAGTTAGCAAGGACTATTAACTATTTTAATTAAAAATAAAATTTGAAAGCTTTAGATTAATGATAAAGTCATAAATGCATTCCTTAAGAAGTAATTAATAGTTTAGTTTATCAAAACCCGTATAAAAATATTTATTAGAAATAACTATACAATACAAAAGTAAAAAAATAAATAAAACTCCTAATACTTATTTGATACGTGAAGGGTGAATTTAATTTGTCAATAGCCTATAATACATTTGTAATAACTGCGAATTCGATGGTAATAGTACCAATAGTAGTTTTCCTATTATTAGTGGCAGTAATATATCTTTTGAAATGGCTATTAAAGGCTAGTGAAGATGTAGAAAAAACAGAGCCATATAAAAAATTACCATTTGAATCTGCCAACCCACCAAAAGGAGTAGGTAAAGGGAAAGTTTCATTTCAATATTTTGGTTATTTAGTTATGTTTTTAGCCATGGAACCGGCTGTTGTGCTTCTAACCTTTATAACTATTGTTCCTAAAACACTAATATTTCATGCCCTTCTATTATATTTAGTATTAGTTTTAGTATTTGCCCCTTTGTTGGCATATGCTGCATATGAGGCTAAGAAAATTAGAAAATGGGTTTTGGATTGAGGTGATTTGTAGATATGAGTAAAAATGAAGAGAAAGGAAATGGAGAGGAAAAAGGTAGGTTTTTTATAGGAGATTTAGATACAGCAGCTGAAATGGCCAAGAATGCTCTTTTAAAAGGGACTATTGGGAAGATGGTTGATTGGGCTAACGCCTTTAGTCTATGGCCTGTTCACTTAATGACTAGTTGTTGCGGCTGTGAAATAGGGGCTGCATGGGGACCTAGATTTGATAACGAAAGATATGGATCACTTCCATGGGTTTCACCAAGGCAAACTAACTTAATTATAGTGGAAGGAACCGTTACAAAGAAAATGGCTTGTTCTGTTAGGATTACATGGGATCAAATGCCTTATCCAAAGTTTGCTATTGCTATGGGAGCTTGTTCACTTGATGGAGGAATATTCTATAATAGTTATAACATAGTTAGACCATGGCAAGTGATACCTATTGATGTTTATATACCGGGTTGTCCGCCGAGACCAGAAGCAGTATCTAGGGCTATTGTAGAATTGCAAAAATTGCTAAGAAATAAATCTATAGCAGCTAATTGGATAAAAGAAGCAAAGCGTGAAGATATGAAAAATATTATACCTAAGGAAGATTTATGTGGTTGGAGAGGTGAAAAAGTTGATCTCAATACAAGATTTACTTAAAAATGTATTAAAAGATAATGTTATTAGCATTGAACAAAACAAAGGTTATTTAGATGTATTAGTACCAACAGAGAAACTAGTCGAATCTGCTAAGAAATTAAAGGATTCTGGTTTTGATCATGTAAAATCTGTCACAGCCATTGACTATATCGCAAAGAAACAATTTAAAATAACATATCATATATCAAGTTATTTAAACGAGGAACTATCTAAGTATATTATAGGATTGTCAACTATAATTAATAGAGATAATCCTCATTTACCAAGCCTATCTAGAATATGGGTGAGCGCAGAATTCCAAGAAAGAGAAGTCTATGAATTCTTTGGAATAACATTTGATGATCATCCAGATTTACGTTTATTGCTATTAACTCCAGTAATAGCAGCATTGAAACCATTAAGAAAAGATTACGTTGTTAAAGAGGAGAGC
Organism: Caldisphaera sp.; assembly: GCF_049974385.1. Classification (NCBI taxonomy): domain Archaea; kingdom Thermoproteati; phylum Thermoproteota; class Thermoprotei; order Acidilobales; family Acidilobaceae; genus Caldisphaera; species Caldisphaera sp. The sequence continues at coordinate 56,935 of NZ_JBMFIW010000003.1, forward strand.
GATGATATAGAGGTAGACTATGTAGCATATAACGCAAATAAATGGTGGTGAAATTATGGAATCAAGTACTTCAGGTAGTGTAGTCCCTCATTTACCTGGTATGGAAGTAAGTGAATTGTCCAAGAATACCTATGAAGTGTATATAGGACCTGCACACCCTGGATCAGGACATATGAGAATTATAGTAGAAGTTGATGGAGATATAATGGTAAGAGTAGACCCTGATATAGGCTTTGTTCATAGAACAATGGAAAAGTTAGCAGAAGGAAGAGATTGGATAAAGAATATTCCTTTGTTTGAGAGGATGGCAATATTAGATGCATGCAATATAACTCTTCCATACGTTGAGGCTGTGGAGAAGCTGTTAGGCACAGAACCTCCCGAAAGAGCAAGATATTTGAGAACATTACTCTGTGAAATAAACAGAATAGCTAGCCATTTATATGGTATGGGTATATTTGGAGTATTTTTAGGGCATTCTACTCTTTATATGTGGGCGTTCGGAGATAGAGAGGTTTTCATAGATTTAGCAGAGCAGATGTCTGGAGCTAGGTTAACTCATTCATATCCTGTATTTGGTGGTGTTAGGAGAGATATACCAGATGATTTCCCAGAAGGAGCAAGGAAAGCAACTAGATATATGAGGAACAGACTTAATGAATATGCAAAGATTTTCTTAAACAATCCAAATATAAGAAGTAGGTTAGAAAATGTTGGAGTGATGTCAAAGAATTTAGCTACTGAATTAGGCATTGTTGGTCCTAATTTAAGGGCTAGCGGTGTAAGATATGATGTAAGACTTAACGAACCCTACGAAGCATATGGAGAATTAGAATTCGAAATACCTGTATTTGAAGAAGGAGATTCTTTAGCAAGGGCATGGGCAAGAGTAGAAGAAATTAGACAAAGCCTAAACATAATTGATAAGGTGGTTGACTGGCTTGAGAAGCATCCTAGAGAAAACTTTATGCATGAGAAATTCTGGAAGACAGCTCCTAAGTTATATAAAGATGTATATACAGGTCAAATAGATTATGCAGGTAAATATAGGGTAAAATTAATGCCACTGTTTGCATCTCTTAAGGTTCCTCCAGGAAAAGCGTTCGCAAGAGTCGAAGCAGGAAGAGGAGAAATGGTTTATTATGTAGAAAGCGATGGTAAAGATGTTCCATATAGGGTAAGGGTTGTATCGCCTTCTTTTAGGAATGTAATAGCATTCAAATATTTAATGCCTGGCCATAGATTAATGGACTTACCAGCCATATATGGTAGCTTTGATTATTTCCCGCCTGAATGGGATAGGTGATCTTTATGATTACATGGTATTTGGTTTATAGGATAATAGTTGATGATATAATATTTTACCCTCCAATATATCAATTTTTAATAATACCTGGATTAATTGCGGCTCTATTAGTTGCTTTATTTATAATATGGTTTGAAAGAAAAGCAGCAGCTTTTGTGCAAATGAGATATGGGCCAAGGGAAATCGCACCAAGGATTGGAGGGGCAATACAGCTAGTAGCTGATCTAACAAGGTATGCATTGCAAGAAATTATTATTCCTGAGACTGTAGATGTTTTGCCTTATATATTGTCACCAATAATCATGATAATTCTTGCATTGTTGCCATTGGAAGCAGTTCCTTTAACATCAATTAGAACTTATTTCCCAATACCGCCTGATTATAGCTTATTAATAGCAGTTGCTTTGAGCACTTTATCTCCACTGTTTGTAGTTTTAATGTCATGGGCAAGTAATAATAAATTTGCTGTTGTTGGAGGAATAAGAGAATCTTTTATAATAACAGCTTATGAATTAATTGCGGTTTTAGGCTTTTTGTCAGCTGCAGCTATGACCCAATCTTTTAATATAGTTAATATAGTAAATATACAGATGTCTGGAAAATGGTTAGGTCTATTAAACCCAATAGCTTTATTGGCTGTTTTTATAGCAGTATTGATGTCTACTAGTGGATTTCCATTTGAAATACCTGATTCAGAAAGTGAATTAGTTGCTGGCCCATATACTGAATATACGGGGCTATTATACGGGCTTAATATGGGAGGAGGTTACATAAAAAGATGGGTCTTTAGCATCTTGATAGCTTTAGTATTTTTAGGAGGTTGGGCGCCATATAAGCCAGTGCCTGGTATAATTACTGGTTACTTTATACCAAGTCTTATCGTATCGATAAAAGCATTAATAGTTATGGCAATAATGAGTTTCTTGAGAAGCGTTTATGGAAGGTATAGAGTTGATCAGGCTTTAGGAATCGCGTGGGAAATCCTAATACCTTTAACTTTAGCCGCATTTGGTTTAGGCTTAGCTGAGGCATATTTTGGTATAATATGAGGTGAAATAAATGCCAGCAAAAGTTGCATTAAAGAGGAATCCCAAAAAGAATCCATTAGGTAGGGTTTTTGTAGGTAACATAGGAGCTTTGGCTATAGGTTTGAAGTATTTTTTGGATCCAAATAGGATTACCTTGTTATATCCTCATGAGTATATAAAATTAAGGCAAGGTTATAGGGGCTTTATAGTTTTAATTCAAGACAAATGTATTAGTTGTTCTTCATGTGCTAGGATATGTCCAGCAAGAGCAATGAAAATGTTATCTGTTAAAGTTTTTGATAAAAGGTTAAAGAAGGAAATGGTCAAAAAATTCCCTGTTATAAATTATAATAGATGTATATTTTGTGGTTATTGTGTAGATGTATGCCCGGCAGAAGCTTTGTATCATGTTCCATATCATGATTTAGTGTATATGAACATGCAAGATATGATATTATCTTTAGAGAATTTCCAAAAAGAACCAGAAAATGTTTCAGCAAAAGAGGGCATACCAGTTAGATATGTGTTTGATGAGAAAAGAGGTTTAGTAAAAATTAAACAGGAAGAAGAGAAAAAAGAGATTTCACAACCTGTAGAACAAACAAAACAACAAGAAGGTGCAAAACAGCAAGCAAACAATCCAGAACCAAAATCAGTTAATAAAGGAGGTGTTAATCAATGAACCCCATACTATCTTTACCTTTGTTCGCGTTATTATTAGGGGTTGCAGCTATAATAGCAGCATATTATGTTATAAAAGTTAAAGACTTGGTTTATGCAAGCTCAATGTTAGCAGTTTTAGCTTCTCTGATAGCTGCACTGATAGCGCTTTTAGGATTTGGAATAGTATCAGCATATCTAGTCTTAGTTTATGTGGGGGCAGCTGTTATGTTTATAATAATTGCTATTTCAATGGTAGGAGTTAGGGGAAGAGAATCTAAAGAACCTTTTTTAGGCTTTGCAGCTGCTTCTTCTATAGCTGTTACAATAGGCATAATAGTATTAGCTGGAAAACTCTATAATTTATATTCATATCCAGAATATGTTTCAGTTACACAAGCCGCTTCTGGCCTTTTATCACATTACTTGCCAGTAATAGCATTAATAATAATAGCTCAAGCTGCTACATTGGTTGAAGCTATAAGCATAGCAAGAAGGGGTGAAAAAGAATGATAATTATAGATCAATTAACTGGAGCAATAGTTATGGTAATATCTGCCATAATAATTGGAATTGGAGCTTATGGCGTTACATCATCAAGAAGTTTGTTTAGGCAACTGCTATCTATAGAGGTTATATTTAATGGGTTATTAGTTTTAGTTTTGTCTTTATTATCATTTAATGCCATAATAGCAACTTATTTTGGTATAGTTATAATAAGTGTCGTTTCGGCAGAAGTTATAGTAGTTGTTTCTATTTTGGTTGCATATATGAGGGAATCTAAGTCAGTTAGCTCTGAAGATCTTGAAGAAGGGGGTGTTTGATAGTGTTGTTATCATTTCCCGCTTTGTGGTTAACTATTTTGCTACCTATATTACTTGGCATATTGGCGTGGCTTCTAGGTAAATATGAAAGTGCAGTTAAAGCTTTAATATACTTGTCAGGATTTGTATTATTAGTCCCACTAGCGTTAGTATTATCTTATTATGCATCTGGTGAAATATCTAAAAGTATAGTCGACCCTATTTATATAAACCTAGTATCATATAGAATTGGAACCTTTTATCTCGGCATAGATGGTCTATCAGCTCCTATAGTGATTGGGATATCTATAGTTACAGCTTTTGTTTCATTTTATAGCATCAAGTATATGACTAAAAGGATCGAAGAAATGAAAGAAGAAAATGAAAAGGTTCCTAATTTGGGCGTTTATGCATTTTTATATAATATATTTGCAGTTACAATGCTTGGAATTGCATATTCAAGCAACTTAATTGAATTTTACATATTTTTAGAAGGTACATTAATTTCGTCATTTTTATTAATTGCATACTATGGTTATGGCGATAGGAAAAAGATATCATTGCTTTATTTTGTTTGGACTCATATAGCAGCAGTATTGTTATTAACCGGAATTTTGTACTTTGGATATCTTGTAGGATCTTTTAATTATATGACATTATTAAATGGCTCCTTAACACCTATAGGTTCAGAAGAAGCAATATTAGGTGGTGCAACAACAATTATTGCACTCTTAATGCTTATAGGTCTCTTTGTTAAGATGGCAGTATTTGGAGTTCATATGTGGTTACCATATGCGCATGCAGAAGCACCAACACCTATTTCTGCTTTGTTATCACCAAACTTGATAGGACTTGCGGGATACGCTATTGCTAGATTTGTTTTCCAATTTTTCCCAACAACTATGTTAACTTGGAGACCATATTTGTTAACTCTTGCATTTGTAACAATAATTTATGGAGGATTAGTTGCTCTAAGACAAAAAGATTTTAAGAGATTTTTAGCATATTCAAGCATTAGCCAGATGGGTTATATGTTATTAGGATTAGCGACTTTAACATCATATGGCATTATTGGAGCAATGCTTATATATTTATCTCACGCAATCGGTAAGGCAATATTATTCATGTCTGCTGGTGTCTTTATTACAGAACTTAAAAATCTTAGGGATATAACTAAGATGGGAGGGCTTGCTAGGAGATATCCTTTAACTGCAGCTCTCGCTTTGTTTGGATTTATGAATTTAACAGGATTACCGCCAAGTGTTGGCATGTGGAGTGAAATATTAGTTGTTATGGGATTAGTCCAATCTTATATGCTAAGAAATCTAGCTTCTCTTATAGGTTTTACTGCTTTGCTTATAGTTTCTCTAACATTAACTGGCGCATATTCATTTATAATGATGAGAAGAATATTCTATGGACATTCTAGAAGTAAAATAGAAGGAAGCGAAAAAATCGATGTATTTAAATTATCTATATTAGGAGTTGCTATATTTGGTTTTGTGTTTTTCTTAGTCATAAATCCTCTTATATCAAGTCTAAATACATCAGTAATAACTTTTATAATATCATCTTTGGGTAGGTGATTATAAATGATTACTGTATATTCAAATTGGTTTGAATGGAGTTCAATATGGTTGTCTCCTTTTATAGGTGCAGGTATTTTAGCCTTATTATGGCTATTCAATGTGAAAAATGAAAAAGTATATAACATAATAAGCGTCTTAGGCATATTTATATCATCAATAGTATCTTCTGTAGCATTGTATGATGTTTTGATAAAACATGAGATAATAGTTGCTGAGACTTCAACGTATTGGGTAAGTTTACTTAAAATTAAAGTGGGCACATATTTAGATGGTCTTGGGGCTATAATGTCTACAATAGTTTCATGGCTTAGCTTTTTAATAGCCGTATATAGCATAGAATATATGAAGAAAGATTGGGGAGTTCAAAGATATTTCTTCTTTATATCATTCTTTGTAGGTAGCATGCTATTACTTTTAACTGCAAGCAATATGATATTAATGTTTATAGGATGGGAAGGAACAGGTCTTGCAAGCTATGCTCTAATAGGTCACTGGTATACTGATGAGGAAGAATATTGGGTAGGGGTTCCAGGAAGAAAAGCGTTAGGATTACCAATGTATTTTGAACCAAGCACTAGTGGTATAAGAGCTATTCTATTTACGAGAGTTGGAGATGTAGGCTTTCTAGTGGGATTTACTTCATTATTCTTTATTGTAAATAGCTTTAGTATTCCTACTATAGCCTCTACTGCAGGAACTTGGATGAGTCTCTTAGCATCTAAAGGAATGTTAACTGCTTTTTTGCTTATATTTACGCTAGGCGCATTAGCAAAGAGCGCACAATTCCCATTCCATGAGTGGTTAGTAACAGCTATGACAGGTCCAACACCTGTTTCTGCATTAATACATGCTGCAACAATGGTTAAAGCAGGTGTTTACTATATATTGCGTTTTGCCCCTATATTCTTTATAGGAGCAATAGCTGCAAGTTCTTTAGCAGTATCGCAAACACAGGAATATTTTTATATTGTAGCAGGATTAGCAGTCACGACAGTATTTATTATGGCAACTATGGCCATAGTAAGCAATGAATTTAAATTAATTCTAGCTTATTCAACTGCTGAATACTTAGGTTATATGATATTAGCTGTTGCGGCAGGAGGATTATTTGTTGTAACTCATAATTATACAGCTATGGCGGATGCTGAATTAGCTGGTATAGCAATGCTTTTAGCTCATGCAATATTTAAAGCAGCTTTATTTTTAATAGCTGGATATGCATTGCATGCAACTGATAGCAGATTTATTGATTATATGGGTAATTTCTCAAAATATATGAAAGTGACAACGATATCTATGTGGTTAGCTGGTCTAAGCTTAGCAGCAATACCTCCATTTAGTGGTTTCTTTGCAAAAGAATTAGTGTTAGAAAACGTTGCAAAGACAGGCTATTTAGGAATTTACATATTTGCGGTTTTAGCAGTATTTTTCACAGCTGCCTACATATCTAGGCTAATCATAAGGGTATTCCATTCCCCACCATATCAAGAATCAAAAGAACATCATTTGCATGAAGCCCCTATATTAATGCTTGCTCCATATACAATATTAGCTTTAGCAGCCCTCGTTTTAGGTATTTTATGGTTCTATACAGGTAAAGGATTGGAAATAGGGATATTTGAAACTTTAGGTATACAGGCATCTCCAGCATTTAACGTAGTTGTTGATGCATCAACTATTATTATAACCACTTTGATTGTAATTGACTTCGCAATAATAGCTTATCTCTATATAAGAAGATATAACTTTATGGCAATGCTTGATAGGAGCTCTGTTCTCAAATCACTGCATACTTTCTTATATGATAGATGGTTCATAAATTCAGCTCTATACTATTTGTTCTTATACTCATTCATGGGATTATCATGGCTAATGGGAGTTATCAATACCGCTATAGATTTATTCTATCACTATGTAATACCTAAAGCTGGAGAATTAGCATCAAAAGGATTAAGGGCATTTTTCAGAGGCAGGACAGATTATTTGATAGCCCTTTACATAATTATGGCAAGTATCGTTATATTAATTGTATTCTTTGGATGGTGATAAATGATGTGGGAAGTAGGAATTATTGAATTTTTCTTATATCTGACATTGGCTATGGGGTTAATTTCACCTATATTAGGGATAAGAAACGATAAAAGCGATTGGCCTGTTGTAATAGGAATTGTTGGAATAGGTACCTTTTTTGTTGTATCTTTATTATCATTATATGCCAGCTTCCAAAATATACTTATATTTTACAATGGATTAGTGATTCAAGATTCGTTCACTTCTTTAATCCTATTGGGTTCATCCATAGCATCAATAATTTACATCATTGCAGTAGGTAAAGATGGACTTAAATGGTCAAGCAGACCTGCTCTATATAGCTTAATACCTTTAGTATTATTTGGTTTGTTCTTCTTATCAGGGGCAACTGATGCATTAATGATACTGGCATCATGGCTTCTAGTATCTGTTGCAAGCTATGTGTTTGTTTCATTACCAGATGGAAAAGAAAGCAAGGAGGCTTCTATTAGGTATATAATGGTAGGAATGATAGGTACATTGATATTGGCTTTCTGGGTAGCGTCGTTTGCAGTTTCTCCTAGACCAGATTCAAGTAGTTTTCTATTAACATCATTAACCCCAACAACAAAATCAGGTTTTAGTATAGTTGGGTTAACAGTTTTGTTGCTAATAGCAGCTTTAGGGTTTAAGGTAGGTTTATTCCCATTCCATTGGTGGTTACCAAGTGTGTATGGAAGAGGCGATGGTAGGGGTATATCATTTGTTGCTGGTATAATTAAGTTAGGATTTATAGCAATAATAACTAGATCAATAGTTATTATGGCATCTTCAATAAACGGTATAAGTCCCATAGCGAGTTATGCAGCCCTTTTAATAGCCTTTTTATCTGTGGCAAGTATGGTCTATGGCAATATAGCTGCTTTAACATCAAGGGATTTCCAGGTAATATTATCTTATAGCAGTATGGCTCAAGTTGGTTATATTTTTGCGGCTATTGCTGCTGCAGCATATTTTTCAGGAAACTCTGAAATAAGTCTTTTAAGACTCGCTCTATTTGCAGTTGCGTTGCAATCGATAGCATATGGCATTGCAAAAACACCTTTATTTGCATTTGTTGGAAAGACAAAAAGAGAATTAAGTGATTTACATGGATTGCTTTCATCAAATCCTGCAGCTGCGATTTCTGCTTCAATATTACTTTTCAGCCTTTTAGGTATACCACCATTATTAGGTTTCTGGGGGAAACTTTACTTGTTTTTGTCTGCCTCAGGATATAGTATATGGCTTGTGCTGTTGGCATTGATTAACAGTGGAATAAGTGCGGTTTATTATATTATTGCATCAAGAGAAATATTATCTAAAGGTGAAAATAAGATAACAGTTGGAAAAGGTTACACCGCTGCTTTAATTATTTCAGCCTTAGCATTAATTATTATTGGTTTGTATGCACCGTTTTTATTAAAATCTATAGTAAACATTTATTATTAATTTTTTTTTTTGAAAATGCCGCCGCCGGGATTCGAACCCGGGACCTCCGGATTACTCAGGCTTTATCGATTTCGGTTAAACGCCGTATGAGTCCGGCGCTCTAACCTCCTGAGCTACGGCGGCCCATTGTTAAATGAGAAGCTTGTTTGAAATTTAACCTTTTCTTTAGAATACTTTCGGTAAAATTTTATTATTTTCAATTAATTGTATAGTTATGTTTATACTCGGGTTGCTAAAAAGTTTCATAGGTAATACTTATGATCGGTGAGATAATGAGCGAATTTAATAAAAAGGTAGACGAATTGAGGATAGTTAGTTTTAGAATAGATACTGATACTTTATTTAAGTTGGATAAAATAACTTTAAAAACAAAAAGTAATAGAAGTGAAGTTATAAGAAAGGCTATAGAGCAATACTTAAAAAATGAAATTAAATAATTTTTATATTGATAGTCGATACAATAAATCATTTATGAAAGAACATCTTCATAAATATAGGGATAAAAAATGGCAAATATTTGGACTTATTTAATAGTAGGATTAGTAATAGGCGCCGGTATAGGTTACGCGGTTGTTTCAAAAACTACTAAAACAGTTACAACTACACCCCCTACAACTACAACTTCACAACAAACAAGCGTATTTACGGTTGGTGCTGCTGGAACTCTAAAGTTTTCGTTTGGTAAATTAATTAATTTGACTAGCACTTATTATCCAGGACTTGGTATTGGAACACCAATGTTTAAAGGTAGTGGAGAAGTAGCGCAAACCGAGAATACAACTAAAGAATTTAGTATAGTTGCTTCTGCAGATACAACGACAATTCCATCAGTTTTGTTCCCTAATATAGCTAACTATGAAATAGCTTTTGGAATAACTCAAATGGTAATAATTGTTGATTTACAAACTGCAGCAGGAAAACAGGTATATAGTCTATGGAAAGAAACTCAGAATATGCAACCTTTATCAAGCCAATGGAACCAAACATGGAAGGAAATATTTTCGATAATTGCGTCTAATCCATCAACAGTGATTGGAGTATCTAATCCCTTTACTGATCCTAGTGGGTATCAAGCTCAATGTGTCTTAAAACTGGCAGGCTTATCATTCTTTAATAATGCATCATATTTATATAATTCCGTTTATAATAATCCTTCAAAATATCAGATGAGAAATACTGAAACGGATTTACTTACATTAATGGCAACAAATAATTTGGTTTCATTCATATTATCAGCTTATATGTCTAATGCTTTACCTCAAACTAAGAACTATCAAAGCGAAGGATATAATATAACATACATAACTTTACCGCCTTTAGTAAATTTGGGTAACTTATCTTACGTAAACTATTATCATAATGTTAACGTGACTTGGTCAGAACTAGGCCAAACAAAAACTTTTACATGTAATCCAGTAGTATATACGATAACTATTCCTAAGTATGCACCTTATCCACAAGCTGCAATAAACTTTATCTTATTGCTATACAGTCCTCAAGGACAACAGGTATTAAAGAGTAATGGTATACAACCAATAGTACCAGGTGTAGTTTATGGAAATTACTCAAGCGTTCCATCAGTAATTAAGCCCTTTGTAATACCGGTTAATGAGACTAATTTGATGAGCATATTCCCATGAGTGAAAAATTTTGAAGAGGGTACAAATATTTTTTATTTTTTCTTTAATATTTTCTCTAATTTTTTTAATATTTTTTGTTTATCCAATAACTGTTCTCCTATTAGTAGGTAGCAAAGGCATTATATCATCATTAAAAAATGAATCATTTCTTGCTGCGGTCTATGTTACTTTGATTATATCTACTACAGCTGCGATCTTTGCAGTAATATTTGGTTTACCACTAGGCTATATAATAGCTAGATACGAATTTAAATTTAAGAGCGTAATAGAGACCATTATAGATATACCTATAGTAATACCCCATGTGGTAGTAGGAATAATGATAGTATTGGCATTCTCTTCTCAATATGGTTTAGGGCCTTTCTTACATAGGTTTGGAATTAACGTTATAGATACAATATTAGGAGCAACTCTTGCCGTTTCTTATCTTTCTTCAACATACACAATTAGAATTATAGAATCTTCAATAAAAATGATAGATCCTGAAATGGAACTAATATCTAGAAGTTTAGGGGCATCACAAATGAGAACTTTCTTTAACGTCATTCTGCCAAATATATGGAAGTCTGTTGCTAATGGTGCTCTTTTGACATGGGCCAGAGCAACATCTGAGGCAGGGGCTTTATTTATTGTAGCATATTATGTTTTATTTGGGAAAACAACTGTTTATCCATCATCCGTATATATCTATGAGAGTTATGTAGGTTTAGGACTGATAGATGCAGTTAAGTTTTCTGCTGCATTATTAGTAATAGTAATTAGTATATTTATCTTATTCAGATTGTTCCTAAACTTGAGGAGATAAAGAGTTGGAAGCTCTAACTATACAAAATTTAACTGTAAAACTAAAAAATTTTGTATTAGGGCCAATAAATTTAGAGTTAGAGGAACACGGATATTATGTTATAGCTGGTCCCAATGGGAGTGGAAAAACAACACTCCTCAGATCAATATTAGGGTTTTACAGGCCTTTATATGGAAAAATTATATTATATGGGAAAGATATAACAAACTTACCCATAGAAAAAAGGAAAATAGGTTATGTTACACAAAGCTACTCTCTTTTTAATAATATGGATGCAAAATCTAATATAGAATATGGCCTCAAATTAATGAAATTAAATAAAAGTGAAAGAGAAAAAAGAATTAAAGACATATCGGTTATGTTAAATATAGAGAATCTTTTGAATAAAAAGCCAAAAGAATTAAGTGGGGGTCAGCAGCAATTAATTTCAATAGCTAGGGCATTAGTTATTGAACCCAAAATTTTATTGCTAGATGAACCTCTTTCCAACTTAGATCCAAACGTTAAAAAGAATTTGAGAAATATCTTGAAAAAAATTACCAAATTAAAAACAACAACGATAATACATGTAAGCCATTTTATTGAGGATGCATTTGAATTGTCTACAAAACTTTTCTTTATGTATAAAGGTAAGATAATTGAAGCTGGTAATCCTGTAGAGATAATCAATAATCCAAAAACGCTGGAATTTTCTGAATATTTAGGTTATTCTAATATGATCGATACCAATTCTTTTGGAATATTAGAAAATATTTTTCATGATTTAAAAAGACTGGATTATGATGGTAAAGTTTATGCAGTTTTTAGGCCAGAAGATGCAAAATTATGTGGTAATAAATGTTGCGACTATAATTTTGAAGGAAAAATAATAGATATCAGCTTAACTTCTCGTGGTTTTTTGTATATCGTAAAAGTTAATGATAAAACTTTTAATATATTTTCTGAAGATAAATTTGAAGAGAACAGTAAAGTGTATTTATGCTTTGATGCTAATAAGATAAAAATTGTAAGGTCTGCAAATGCAAATGAAATTTAAATATTTTTGTAATCCTTTTAATTTATGGGCCGGGGTGGCCGAGCGGTCTAAGGCGGCGGGCTGCAGTAATAATGTGGCCAAGCCCATCGTTTGCTGAGACCCGTTATTCCCGGGTTCGAATCCCGGCCCCGGCTCATAGCTCTATATCAATGTATAACTTTAATACGCATAATAGAATTATATAATAGGGCTATGAAATGCCTTGCGACGAGGTGACCTTATTTGGGGAATGATCTAGAAAAGCCGAATGAGCCCCATGAATGTAAAATAATAGTTTATGATGGCTATTTGGATATAGTTAATCTGCTTAATGAAATAAAAGAAAAGATTTATATATATAATGCTGATATATCATTAAAAGGGTATTATTTAAAACCCGTGCATAAAGTATATAAAGTAAAAAATGGTAGAAATAAAGTAATTTATGAATATTATGGAAGATATTGGTGGAAGAAAGTTGGTAAAAAAATGATATATTCTGGAATAACAAAACCAAAGATATTACCTTCGCCTCCAGATAATCCATTAGATGGTCTTTCAATAATTAGAGATGGTAAAAACGTTATAATTGATTGCTTTATTTATGATAAATTTAAGTGGATATTTAAGGATAGAAAAACGGAAAGAACTTGGTAATTATGGGGAAAAATTATGGCAAGAAAATCAATGTCTTCATTTGATATTTATTCATGGGTTAACACATCGGGAAAATTAATTTTAGGACAAAGAGTAGACAATGCATATTATGAGGGAAAATTTGTTTTATTAAAAATAAAAACTAAAATAAGTGATTTTCTGTTAATAGAACCTTCAATAAGGATTCACTTTACTAAAAGAGTTAGGCCATCTAGTGAATTTGTGAGCAAACCCTTTGCTATGCTGTTGAGAAAATATATAAGGAATCAGAAAATTAATTTAGTTGAGCAAATAGGATTTGATAGAATTGTTAAAATCATTTTTTCTAACGAAAAATTATTTGCTGAGATTCTTCCCAAGGGGGTTGTAGTTTTAACCGATGAAGAGAACCAAATTCTGGGGTCAACAAAGTATCTAAAGTTTAAAGATAGAGAAATAAAGTCAAAAGTAAAATACATTTTTCCAAAAATTATTGAGACAAAGCCCTGGGAATTAAAATTAGAGGAAATTGTAAGTAATATATCTAAATATAAAGATATAGCTAGAGGATTGGTAATGGGTTTGAATATTCCAGGAGAGGTCGCTGAAGAAGTTCTTTATTTATTAGGTATACCAAAAGAAACTAATCCATCAAATATTGACAGGAATAGTATAGAACAAATCTTAATAAATTTAAAAAAATTAATAGACATGAGCTTAGAGGGTAAGGGTTACATATATTTTATTAATGAAAACCCCATGCAAGCAACACCATTTATATCAAAAAACATTTTGGAGAATGGAGGGAGAATGATCGAATATGAAAGTTTTGATATTGCTTTAGATGATTACTTTAACATGATATCTGAAGTAGTTAATACTAAAATTGAAGAAGAAAAATCAAAGATAATGCACAGTATTGAAGAGAATAAAATTTTATCAGCAAAATATATTGAAGAGTCACAAAAATTAGAAAGGGATGCGCAGTTAATTGCACAGAATTATTCAGCTATAGAAGAAATAGTTAATTGCATTAATAAGAATAATGGGAATTGTAAAAATGTTGTAAAAATTGATAACAAAGAAAAGTATGCAATTATTGATTTTAATGGGGAACTGATTAAAGTATACTTTAATGAAAGTTTAGATAAGACTATTATTAGGTTATATAAAGAAGCAGGAGAACTTAGATCAAAATCTAAAAAAGCTATGAGTTCCATTGATGACATGATGAAAAGGTTAAACGAGCTTGAAGAAAAAATCGAGGTAGAAAAAGTTAAAAATTTAATAAAAAATAGAAGAAAGGAGTGGTATGAAAAATATCATTGGGTTATAACAAGAAACGATTTTTTAGCTATCGGTGGTAAAGATGCTGATCAGAATGAGAGTATTGTAAAGAAATATTTAAAAGATAAAGATGTTTATATTCATGCAGACATTCATGGTTCTCCCTCAGTAGTTTTATTCGCTGAAAATAACGAAGTTAAGGAAGATGATATAAATGATGCAGCAATAATAGCTGTTGCTTATAGCAAAGCTTGGAAAGCTGGCATGGGGAGCGTTGGAGTATATTGGGTATATGGCAATCAAGTTTCAAAGTCTCCACCTTCGGGAGAATACTTATCAAAGGGATCATTTATGATATATGGTAAAAAGAATTTCTTAAAGCCCTTTAATGTCGAACTTTATATTGGCGTTACCTTTAGAGAGGAAATACCGATTATAATATCTGGTAGTGAAGAAAACGTCAAGCTAAAATCTATAGTATATTCAAAGATTATTCCAGGTGAAAAAGGGCAAAAAGAAATTGCAGAAGAATTAAAAATTGAATTTTCTAAGTTGTTTAATGATAAGGAAAGAATATACATGCTTGCGTTGGATGAAAATGAGATTATGCAAAAAATTCCAGGTAAATCCAGGATAATTTTCGTTAAAAAAGGATTAAATAAAAGTACAATAAACTTGAAATATGATCTTTTGGACTCATCTTAATTTTTTCAATAATAAATTTTAATTAATATATTTAAAATAGTTTATTTAAGAAGCCTAGGTCTTGTTTGATATAAATTAAAGAATTTTTAGAGCTTTAATTTAGTTATTTCTCTTTCTATACTTATTTACTGAACAATTTTATTTTATACTAGAAAATAAAAATAATCTTTTAATTCATCGTTAGAGAATAAAAAGATTAGACTGCATGAAGATTTTAAAGATAACAAGATTTTAAAACTCTGTGTCCAAATTATAATGAGGTGCAATTAGAGGTGTCAGTCACAGCAATAAAGAGATTGGATATGCTCGATACAGTTCAGCCTCCAATATGTACTAGTTGCGGAAAAATAATTCATCCGAGAGAAAAAGCAGTATCATTTTATTGTCCTAACTGTGGAAAAGCATTGATTTGGAGATGTAGCAAATGTAGAAAGCAAGGTATGAAATATAAATGTCCAAATTGTGGATTTATAGGGCCTTAGGTGATATTATATGGCAAAAGTTGCTGTATTATTGAAAGTAATGCCAAATTCTCTAGATATTAAGCTAGATAGCCTTAAAAACGAAATACAAAAATCACTTCCTACAGGTTATCAAATAATAGACAGCAAAGAAGAACCAGTTGCATTTGGGTTAAAAGCTCTAATACTATTGGTTTCTATGCCTGAAAATACAGAAGGAGGCACGGAAGATCTCGAATCATTAATTAGAGGGGTAGAAGGGGTAGAAGACGTAGAAGTCGAAACAGTCAGCAGATTGAGTGAGTAGTTGGATTATGAATGATGCTTTTTATTATTTATTGTTAGTTTTTTGGATATCTTTCGTATCAAATGCAATTCCTTTTGGTGGTCCTCCTTACACGATAATCACTGCAACTGCCATAATTCAGCTTAATTACAATTACTTCTGGGAATTAATAATATTAGCTTCATTAGGAGCAATTTTATCAAAAATAATTATCTATTTGTTTGGCAGCTTGTTCAAAAAACCTTTATTAAAAAATAAAAATGTTAAGATGTTATCAAGCTTACCGAATAAATATATTTTATTAATTCTTTTTATTTTATCCATTATACCCGTTTTGCCATTTGATGATTATCTATACTTAGCTGGAGGAGCTGCGAAAATATCACTGCTTAAAATGGCCTTAATAGCTTTAATTGCAAAATTTTCTAAAACAATAATTGAAATATATATCGAGTTAAAGGTAATTACCTTGGCATCATATTTGCTATCCATATCAAAACCAGATGTAGCTATAATTTTAACTGTAGTTTTTATAGCAATAGGTATCGCAGGCTTTAAGATAGATTGGGAAAAGCAATATTATAAAGCAAAGGATGTTATAATTAAGAAAAAAGAAAATATTAGTTAAGGTTTTAAAATCATTGCCTATCATATTTAATAGAAGTAAATATGGGAATTTAACTCCTAAATTAAAGGAGGCTAGAACCATGTCAAGGTGGATTGAACTTACAACTCTAGGTACAGGTGGGGCATACCCAGGTGAAAATAGATTTACTGCATCCTATGCAATAAGGGATTGGCTAGGCAATATAATACTTTTAGATGTTGGAGAAGGAACCCAACATAGGTTAAGACAGGCTGATATACCTTTAACTAGAATAAACACCATAGCAATAACTCATGGTCATGGAGACCATATTAATGGATTGCCTGGTCTTCTTCAATCTATGTATTTAAATACAAGAAATATACCATTAAACATCATCGCGCCAAAAGATGTAATAAAGTTTATTAAAGATGCTCTTGAAGTTGAGGGAAATCATCTAGGCTTTAATATAAATCTTTATGAAATAAGTGCTAATGGCATGCTAGAGATTTTTAACCAAAAAGGAGACAGACTAAACATATATTGGTATCCATCATGTCATTCTAGGGAATCTTACTGTTATACTTTGGAATGGAATTTAAGGCCAAGAATAAATATCGAAGAAATGAAAAAACAGGGCATTTATCCAGGACCCGATATAGAGAAGTACTTTGAATTAGAAGATAATCGAATGTTAATTAGGATTAATCCTTTTAAAATAAGCTATACAGGGGATACTAAGCCCTGCGATAATATAGTATCTTGTGTAAAAGAATCTAATGTAATAATTCACGAGTCTACTTTTTCTGATGATCATCAAAGCGAAGCAGAAAAGTTTTATCACAGCACAGGGAGAGGAGCTGCATTATCAGCAAAAAAATCTAAGGCATCTTTATTGATATTAACTCATATAAGCTCTAGATATGAGGGATTTGAAGCTATTGAAATTGAAAAACAGGCAAAGGAGGAATTTAAAAATACTATATTAACATGGGATTTAGCTAAATATAGGTTTGTGCTATAATTTTAATTCTTTAATAGGGTATTCCCAACTATGTATTATAAATATTATTGTATTTTGCTTAATCTTCTTTAAATAAAAAAATTGTTTTAGTAGTTATAAATAATTTTTTATTATAGTTATACTATTATAAAACTTATAATTAATGAACCTGAATTAGGAATTCTCATCTATTTTATCATTCAGGTATATCTCTTTCCCATAAAGGCTTTCCTCTAACTGTTTGAGGAGATAACCAATCTATAACTGCATTGATATTATCAGATTCGATTGTAATTTTTATTGGTCCTAATGGGGATTCTTCATCCCATGAAATTAAACTAATTTTTCCCTGATATAATGCCTGTTTGTGTAAAAGAATTTGTAAAACGTTGCCTCTTACTCTTTTTAAAAAGTAAGATCTAGCCGCATCTAATATAGCTTGCTTTCTTAGCAGGTCATGAAACTTTCTTAAAGAATCATAAGAATCTGAAAAACACCTTATAACTTTATATTCTCCTTGATCTATTATTTCCATATCTTTATATGTAAATACGTTGTTTATTGCCTTAATTACCTTTTCTTCATCTTCAGTAGGCCTCAGCTCCGCCTCTACAATAATTCTCCCATTTTTCATTTTCTATGACCTCTACTACTTTGTTTATTTTATCTTCTAACTCTTTTAAACTACCTTCATTTATTATTATAAAATCTGATACAGCTATAACATTACCTATACCGTATTCTAAATTTTTTTTATCTCTAAAAGAAAATTCTTCCCATGATATATCTTCTCCCTCTCTTTTCCTATTTTTTAATCTGTTAAACCTAGTTAAAGGCGAGGCATGTATAGAAACAAGGCAAATATCTAAATTATTTTTTATTTTCAATTCTTTCAATTCTTCTATAGCTCTTATACCATCGATTACTATGAATTTATCTTTTTTATTTTCAATCCTTTTTAAAAGTAGTTTAGCAATTGCATTCCTTCCATATTCTTGCCTTAGTTGTGTTGCTAGATTTTCAATATTTTCAATTGTTAATTCTATGCCTCTACGCCTAGCTTCGTCTCTTACTATATCGCCCATAATAAATAGTTCAGCATTAAGTTTTTCCGCAATCTTTTCTGCTACAACACTTTTTCCGCTTCCAGGCATTCCAGTTATAGCAATTGCTAATCTTTTCATTTTTTGTACCCAATTAATGTTCTAAGTAAAGTAATAAGATTCTAGATTTTATCGTTTTCAGTAATAATTAAAGCTTGTAACCGAACCTTCTAAGCAATTCTTTTCTTTCTTTTTTATCCTCTTCTTTTTCTACTCCTAAAGGCTTGAACCCATCTGAAAATCCCAAAACTAATCTACTTTCACCCATATCAGCAACCGCTATTTTAACTGGATTTGAAGTTGCTACATAAATTGACGTAACTTCTTGAACTGACTTTATTGCGTTTAATACATTTATTGGCCATGAGTCTTTTAGATATATAACGAAGACATGGCCTGAGGAAATTATGTTGCAAGTTTCTATTGCCTGTTTTGTTAAATCTTTATCATTACCTTCATATCTTATTAATCTCTTTCCTGAAGCTTCACAAAAAGCTATTCCAAATTTCGCTGATGGGCAGCTTGTAACCATGGTTTCATAGAGATCTTCAACTGTTTTTATAAAATGGCTTCTGCCTATTATTACGTTTGTTCCCTCAGGAACAGGTATGTCTAAAACTTGAAATTCCATAACTTTTCACCAAAATATTATAAAAATACTGGACTTAAATTTTTATTCTTTTTTGTTTATTTCAATCTCCTCTTGATAGCGACTTTAACCTTTCTATAAAATTATATTTTTCTAAGATTTCATAAAGATAATCTGGAATACATCTTCTCCAATCATCGTTGCCTTCAATTATACTATTTCTTATATTAGTTCCACTACATAAATTTCTGTTAAACATCGGTTGCATAATTGCTTTAAGGCCCATATCTTTGAATAAGTTCAAAACTAAAGAATTTCCTGAAACAACGCCATCGAACTCAGGCAATAACATTTTAAGATATTGAACCCATACTTTGTTCATCTCTATATCCATTATAGGTACAATGTAAATTCTTTGGCAATAGTCATAGCCAAATTCTCTTGCTAATACGCTTTTTATGATTTCAATTCTTTCTCCTGCAGTTAAAGGATTTTTTATTGTATAGCTTTCTTGAGCTGAGCCCACAACTATTATTAGCTCTTTAGAAAGGTTTAATGCATATTCTATAGCCTTTATATGTCCTATGTGTAATGGTTGGAATCTACCTGGAAATATTAACCTATTGTAATTTTCTTGCACTAAATATCCCCACAATATAAAAAAACTCTCAAGACTATAAGTATTAATTGGGTATTAATTTGAACGAATCTGAAAAAGAAAATAAAATATTTAGTTATGAAATTAGTAATGAAGCTAAATCTCTTGCAGAGAAATACGGTTATTCTGATTACATAGTAGAGAGATATATAAAATTATTGGGAGAAGAAGTTATAGATCTTTTAGAATTTAACGAAATACCTATGCCTCAAACTATAAGATGTAACGATTTCCTAGTTTCATGTGATGAACTAGAAAAGAGGTTAAAAAACAAAGGAATTAAAATACAAAAAATACCTTTTTTACCTCACGGATATGAGATAATAGAATCTCCTTATAATGTTGGTGCTACACATGAGTATTTGATGGGCTATTACTACTTGCAAGACCCCGGCTCTATGCTTGTTGTTTATTTAATGAACCCTTTAAAAAATTCTTTTATAATAGATATGGCTTCTGCTCCTGGTGGAAAAGCAAGTCAAATACTGCAATTAACAAAAGATAGCGTTAAGTTAGTTTCTGTAGAATTAAAAAAAGCGAGAATAAAGGCTTTAAGGTCTAATTTGCAAAGGATGGGTTTTTCAAGCTACGTAATTTTAGAAACAGATGCTAGAAAACTCTCTTTAAAAAATTCTGATATGATTTTGCTCGATTCTCCTTCATCAGGAGAAGGAATAATTAGGAAGGATCCTAAAAGGAAAAGAAGCAGACCAAGAAGTGATATGAGAAAAATACATTTATTACAATACCAGCTTTTGAACAAAGCAATAGATATAGTTAAGCCTGGTGGAGAAATAACGTATGCTGCATGTAGCACTGCTATAGAGGAAGGGGAATTTGTTATCGATAGAGTTTTAAATAAAAGGAATGTCGATACTATAAAAGTTGATTCACCTATTGGTGACAAAGCTTATGAAGAATTTAATGGTATCACGTTTGATGATAGAGTAAAGAATTGCATTAGACTATGGCCTCATAAGCATGGAACTGAGGGGTTCTTTATATGCAAGCTGAGAAAGGAGGAAAATTAGTAGACTTGTCAAAATCAGATTTAAAAGCATTAGAAAATTTTGTTTCCCAGTTAGGAATAAATATTTCAAGTATAGCAACAAATCTAAAAAAGTTGGAAATAGAAAATGGGAAATATAATGATATATTCGATATACCAATACAATTAGAAATAATAGTGAACAGCCTAGAATCAATTTATACAACAGGCTTCTATTTAGGGTATATAAAAAATAATAAATTCTATCCAGGACTAACATTATTAAGAAGGATTTCAAGGCTATGTAATGAGATAAATTGCATAAAATTAAATAAAAAAGGCGAAAAGCAATTCCTATATGGAAAAATAGTTAAAAATAACATTATATCATTTAAGGAAGGTTTACGTGTGATTTTAAATGAGAACGATGAACCCATAGGATGGGGTATAGGTAAAGTTATTAATCGGAAAAAAGAAATTAAAATAGTCGAGCCAGTAAAAGATTTGGGCTGGTATTTAAGAAGAGGTGGATGAATATTGGTATTTAATGATGGAGATTTCGTGCTAATAAACTATACAATTAAGGTAAAGAACGGTGATACATATTTAGTTCAAGAGACAACTTATGAAGATGTAGCAAAGCAATCAGGTATATTTGATGCTAATAAAAAATATGGTCCATATTTAATAGTTATAGGGAAAAGCCAGCTGATAGAAGCTGTTAATGAAGCAATAAAAGAAATGGAGATAGGAGAGAAGAAGGAAATTAAGGCTGAACCCTCAAAGGCGTATGGAGAAAGAAGAGATGATTTGGTATTAAGAATACCCGTAAAGCAATTAAAAAGGTACAATATACCATTGAGAATAGGCCAACAAGTTGAAATTGGAGGAAGAGTTGGTGTAATAGAAAGGATTGCAGAAAGATTCGCTTATATAGACTTTAACCATCCATTAGCAGGTAAGGAACTTTTAATAGATTTGGAGGTAGTAAAGAAAATAGATGATTTTACTGATAAGGTAAAATATTTAGTTGAAAGGTGGCTTGGTATACCAAACAACAAGGTTGAGATAAGTGGGGACGAGAATACAATAAATATAAATCTGCCATCAGAAACTTTGGCAATTAATGATCTAGAATCAAAAATGCAGTTGTTAACAAAGGACTTATATCAATATATAAAGCCAAAAGAAGTTAACTTAAACATAAAAGTTGAATTTAAAGAAGAAAAAGAAGAGAAAAAAGAAGAGGGAGTAAAAGAAGAAGCTAAAACCTCTGCTCAATAAATAAGCTATTAACCTAAAATTATAATAAATATTTGGACCGATGAGGGCCGATGGGCAGTCTGATAGGTGGTGAAATATTGCAGTACCGAGGTCCAATAATTTACCTGTAATATATGCAGCTTCTGATATACATTATCCGCATTATTTTGATTTGTTTAAAAAATCATTGAATAATATATCAGACGAACCGTGTTTATTCTTGCTTGCAGGAGATATAATAGATAAGGGAAAAATTGAGGGGGCAAAGCCTGTTTTTGAATCTATTTTTAATAAATTTCCTAACTCTAAAATAGTTGCAACATTTGGAAACGATGAATGGAACGAGTTATGGGATAAGTTAAAGGAGGAGTACTCTAATATAGATTGGATTGTTGATGATTATAAGATCTATTCATGCAATAATATTTCAATTTCTGTAATAGGAACACCAGGCGCTTTAGATAAACCTACAAGATGGCAAATTAAAAACATCCCTAATATACAAGAGATTTATAATAATAGGCTTACAAAAATTAGGGAATTATTAATTAAAGCTAAAAAAATTTCTCAAAAAACAATATTGTTATCTCATTATGCCCTTTCTAAGCTTACTTTAAAGGGAGAAAATCCATATTCCTATGGGGAATTATACAGCTCAAAGATGGAGAAAATAATAGTTGAAACAAGACCTGATGTTGCAATACATGGTCATGCTCATAGAGGTACAGCTTATGCTTTACTGCAAAACATACCAATATATAACGTTGCAATTCCATTAGTTAAAAACATAACAAAAATAATATTTATTAAAAATCTAGAAGGATTTTTATAGATTTTTCATAAATATTTGTGTTTTTAAGGTTACTATTGTTTAAATATTGTAAAACTACAGTAGTTATAACAAAAATTAAAATTTTCTCATAGAGTTTAGAATAGAAAGATTTTAGAACCTTTTCTCATTACTCTTTTTGGATGGACGCCGCGGTAGTATAGCCCGGCCCAGTATGCGGGCCTTTCGAGCCCGTGACCCGGGTTCAAATCCCGGCCGCGGCATCCGCCGTTGATAACAGTTTCAAATAAGCTTTGGAGCTTATATATCTTGAATACAATATTTATCATGATGGTAAGACCTAAGGAAGTTTGCCATCGCTTAGATATATCTTATCGTACACTGCAAGAATAAGCTAAAAAAGGTTTTACATTAAATCAGTAATTTTACAGAGCGGAAAATACAGGTTTAATTTTGTTTGTTAAACGCTAAAATAAAGTAAAATTTTATTTTATAAAATTACTTAATGGTAAAATTTATAAATAATCTATTACTATATTATATTGGAGGATAAAAATTATGGTATCATTAAGTATTTTAACTTATATATTGGGTTATCTTTTTTGGATTCTGCTCTTTGTATCTATGTTAACACCTTGGTTATCTATGAAAAGCTTAGAAAAGGCAAGACTAAGACTTATATCATTGATTGAAGGTAAATATAAGCATAGAGTCATAACTATGATACACAGGCAAGAAAAAATTGGGTTGCTGGGCATACCAATTTATAGGTATATAGATATAGAAGATTCTGAAGCAATAATAAGGGCTATAAGATCAACACCGCCAAATATGCCAATAATGCTTATCTTGCATACTCCAGGTGGTTTAGTTTTAGCTGCTTCTCAAATAGCAAGATCACTTAAAATGCATCCTGGAAAAAAGGTAGTAGTGGTACCACATTACGCAATGTCTGGTGGGACATTAATTGCTTTGGCCGCTGATGAGATAATAATGGATCCTAATGCCATACTGGGACCCCTTGACCCTCAATTAGGCGTTTCAAATGGAGTCTATTTACCAGCTCCATCAATTTTGAAAGCAGTAGAAACTAAAGGTAAGGATAAGGTTGAAGATCAAACTTTAATACTTGCCGATATGGCAGAGAAAGCTATTAATCAAGTTAAAGGGCTAGTTGTTGATTTAATAAAAGATAAAGTTGGTGAAGAAAAAGCAAAGTTTATAGCAGATAGATTAGTTAGTGGTTATTATACTCATGATTATCCAATAACTGTTGAGCAAATAAGAGAAATGGGCCTTAAAGTATCAACAGAAGTTCCCTTAGAAGTTTATGATTTAATGACGCTTTATCCACAGGCAAGAACAAATAGGCCTGGTATTGAATACTTGCCATATCCTTCAGTTCCAAGGTCGGCAAGAGAGCAAAGAGATCAATCATAATTACAAATAACATAATTTATGTGCAAATTTAATTTAAGATAAGCTAGAGGTTTGGAATACTATTTTCGCTAAAATACGAAATTTTATATGACGAGATAGTTGTGCTAATAGTGTTGAATCACTGATTTTTGTTAAGTATTTGTTATAGCTAAAAATTATCGTAGATGTAATTAAGAAAGTGTTTTTTACTGTGTTCCTTGTATATTTGCAAGCTTACTTAATATATCTATGGAATTTACGAATGCTCTATTTCCTGAAATAAATCTAGCTATTGATAATATATCTATTATTTCATCTAAATTTCCACCATATTTAACAAACATATCTAGATAGGTTTTCACACATTCTTTATCTCTTAAAGAAATGCTGACGGCTAACGCAATTGCAAACATGTATTTTTTATCTAGTCTTGAACTATTAATTAATAATTCGTTTCTTTCTCTTAGATGCTCTTTTGCTAATTCTGGAGATAACTTTGCTAGTTTTATAATTCTTTCTGGGATTGTTCCAACATTCTTTTTTAATTCATCAATTAATTCATAAGATTCTTCAGATCCTTGAATCTTTTTAGCTAGCAATTGATTATTGGTTATTATATCCAAAGAATCCAGCAAAGAAGACATTATTGCCATTTTTGTTGCTTTTATGGCATCTAAAATCTCAATATTATCAGCTCCAAATTTTTTTGAAAGATTGAAATGAATAATTGCAGATTCTTTGGGGCCATTTGCTAGGGCAACGCTCATAGCTATCAGTGAAGATATCTTTTTTGGTAATACACTTCTTCCTAAATATAAATTTACATTTTCATTGAATTGTTCAATTGCAGTTTTTTCATCAATATTTGATAATAAATCAATAACCTTAGGGACTTCTCCAAGAGTTTTTTCCGCAAATTTTTTAATTTCTTCTATGCTAGACATCTTTTCACCTATTACTATAGTTTGAATAAGAGTATAAATATTTTTCCGACCAGTCGATTTATAATCAAAAACTTTCTAGTTTTCACAATAAGATGATTTGTTTATTTTTATACTATAGCTCTGGCACATAATAGCTAGGCTGGAAGAGTCATTACTCAGACCGATAAAATTCTTATATTTCTTATGAAAGATAATATTAATTTTATTTCTATGATTGTGATCTTTTTGCTGAAATATATTTTCGTTAGTTAAAGATAAAATTATTACTGTGGATAATAAGATTGCTACATAAGTAAGCAAAATGGCCCTTTCATAATATACATTTAAATTGATTATTACTGGTAGAGTTATTAGTTCAAGTGCTTCAATTATTAAAATAATGGCAATCTTGTAATTATTAGAGAATTTATTCATATTAAACACCAAATATTAATATTGGTAACTAAAGCTAATATATGTTGGAGTCTCATCTTTAGCACAAATATATCATAAAAATATATTTAAAGAAATAAATTTGATTAGATTGCTATTTTCTTTCTTTACGAATAACTAGAACCGGTATTTTTGATGCAGAAAGAACCTTTAATGTTACGCTCCCTATGAAGAACTGCTCATGGTAACCATATCCTCTATGTCCAATAGCTATTAGATCATATTTACCTGAATTCGCTTCATCGATAATTAATGAAGCTGGGTCTCCTGTAGCTAATATTATATCTATTTTATATTGATTTATTTTAAATGATTCTGATAAAGCAACCAATTTAGATTTTGCTATGCTTTCCGCTCTTTTGATAGATTTTTCATCTGTAAAATCTTCTAACTCCTTCATGCCTAAAGGTAATACATACATAAATGTTATCTTGGAAATATCTTGTTGGATTATGTTAATTGCATTTTTAATCCATTTTTCAGTATCTGGCGAAAAATCTACAGGAATTAAAATTGACAACCCTTTTCTTTGTGCCATTTTTATATCACCTCAACTAGGAACCTTAATTTTTTCTTGTTTTTGTGACGCTATTTCTTCCTCTTCTATAATTTCAAGTTCTTTTATATTTCCTCCATAATATTTGATTAATTTTTCTCTCATTTTTAAGAAAATTATAATAAATACTACTTGAAAAGCAGGCAAAAGTGAAGGGGGTAATGAAGCAAGAAAAGCATACTGTGAGCCCAGAGATGCAAGAGCCATTGATGATAAGGCAATTGCTGTAGCTTCATTTTTTGGAATACCTGTTAATATTGCAACCATTGCGCTTCTATAATTTTTAGTACCAGTTTTATTAAGCTTTAAATGTTTAAATAGAAAGGTAAACAGAGTTAAAGATACTGCACCAAAGATCATACCTGAATAAAATACTCCTAATACATCCTTGATATGAGTTATCAGCATACCTGCATGAGCAAAGAATATCGTAAATATTATTAAAAACATGCCTAGCATTGTTAATGTAGAAAATAAAGGGCTAATTTTTCTAAATTTATCAATACCAGCTTTTCTTATTATTGCTTCATGTGATGGGATAGCTATGATTAATGGAATTAATAATATTTCTATTATTGTCATCAGAATACCCATCTCAATTTTATTCATTGCAGCAGAGGTCAAGGTTATAGACCCGTGTATTTGATGAACAAATATAAGACTGATGTAACCGCTTGTTTCTAAGGGTATTAACGCTAAAGATAAAATAAATGACAGGGCTACCATAGCTGTTGCAGAATTAATGTCTCCTCTCATTAGTCCAACGTATCCTATGCTCATAGACGAGCAAGGGACCAACCACGCTATAAATAAACCAAGCCTTATAAATGGATTGTTTAAAAATATTAAGCCCAATAAAACAGCCATAACAGGACCATAAATGAAATTCATTAGTATTACAGCGGTAGTAACTTTCCAATTTGTAAATGATTTTCCCAAAGATTTTACATTTAGCATAAGCATCATAGGAAATACCATAATATAAATAGCGGCTTCCATTAGCTTCTGTAAAAGGTTTGCATTATGCATTACCCAATGTATGCTATAATAACCTGTTATTGTGCCTATTACTATCATCAAACCAACATACATGCCTAAAAATTTGTCAAGATGATCTCTTAATTTTACCAAACTTCCTATTGGTTCATTTCCCATTTTCTTTCGCCTTTATCGACCAGTAATTTTATTAAAATAAAAAAATTTAAGCTTTTCTACTGACTGGTCGATAAAACAAAATAAAAATATTAGGTTTAATATATAAAAATCAAATGGGATGAAAATGAGCGATATATCAAAAGTAAAGAGTAGAATAATTAATGCTGCAATGAAAGTCTTTTCAGAAAAAGGTTATGATGCAGCCTCGACAGAAATCATAGCCAAAGAAAGTGGTATTAGTAAGGGTGATCTTTTTTACCATTTTAAAACAAAAAACGAATTAATTAGATACATAGCCTATATTTCTTTACCAACAGATGTAATAGAAAACGTTTTAAATAAAAAATACTCTAACGGAGAGGAAATGTTAATCGACTTCGGGATTTCATTTTTAAAAAAATATGAGGATAAAAATATGAGAACGCTCTTTCTAATGAATTTCGGTATAATAGAAAAATACCCAGACATTAAAGAAGCTTTATATAAATCATGTGAAGAGTATATTGATAGACTTTTTTCTAAAGTTGAAAATTTATCTAAGGTCAAAATACCATTACATGTTAGAAGAGCCTTTATGGGAGCATTGTTTTGTTATGTAGCCTGGTGGGATACTAATATTGATCAAAATGACTACATTAAACAAATAATTAAAGATATAGTAAAATTATAGCTAAAATTCTTATGCTATGGGTATAATTTATAACTTATTATTAAAAGGATTTATTTAAATTTTATTATACAAATTTATATAATCATAAAATAATTTAGTAGGTGCCAACTCTTTTAATTTATGGATTAAGGCATTTTCTTATTGTATAAGAAAATTGTGATAATCAATATATAAACAGATTGGAGATTTGATTTATGAATAATACTAAAAAAGGATAATAAGTTAAAAGAAATAAAAAATATGGGTGAATAAAATGCCTATATTGTGTTTGCTAAGGCATGGTGAATCATTATGGAATAAAGAAAATAGATTTACAGGATGGGTAGATGTTCCATTAACAGATAAGGGCAGGGAAGAAGCAATTAGAGCAGGACTTCTTTTAAAAAATTATAGGTTTGATGTCGCTTATACAAGTAAATTAGAAAGGGCCATAGAAACTTTAGACTTAGTTTTGCTTACGCTGGGTTATAAAATTCCAGTTATTAAAGATGAACATTTAAATGAAAGGCATTATGGAGATTTGCAAGGTTTAAATAAAGAGGAAACAGCTAGGATATATGGAGACGATCAAGTAAAATTATGGAGAAGAAGCTATAAAGTAAGACCTCCTAATGGAGAGAGCTTAGAGGATACGCAAAAAAGAACGGTACCATTTTTTAAAAACACAATAATGTTAGATTTAAGAAATGGTAAAAATGTTTTAGTTGTTGCTCATGGTAATAGTTTAAGATCAATAGTCATGTATCTGGAAAATATATCAGAAGATGACATACCTCACCTAGAGATACCAACGGGTTTACCCATAATATACGATGTTTATTGGGATGATAAAAGTTATAAATTGATGATAAAGTCTAAGAATGTTTTAAAATAGTTAATGTTCTATTCCTAATTCTTTTAGAATTTCTATTATATTGTTATCAATGTTTTTTGCTATGTCTAAACTTTCATTGTTTAATTTGAAATCCTTTAATACGTCATATATGGTATAATAAGTTATAAGTAATTCTTTGTTTTCATTCTCCCATATTAAGAGCTTTAAAGGTAAAATAACACCAATCCTCATATCTTGATTCATTAATAGGGTGCCATTCCTAGGATTTCCAAAAATATATAGTATTGATCTATTCATTTTCATTCCAACGCTGCTAGCATTTTTCGTGTGATCTATAATAGCAAAAATCTTCATACCCTTTTTTATTATAATACTTTCAAGTTTAATTTTTAATTCATTAAATTCATATTTTGATTTATATGTTAATATCAATATACCACCAAAATTATTAATTTTTTAAAGAATTTAAACTTTTCTAACAATAACTATTTCTCTGTTTAGTCCATTATGGACAAACATATCATGGATTCCAACTATTTTATATCCTAAATCCTTTGCGATTACATATGGTCTTTCACTTGAAGGACCAGCATAAACTAAGTATGAATTTCTCTTAAGTATTCTTAAGCTTTCTTCTAGGAATAATTTTGTTAAATTGTAATATCCTCTCTTCTTTGTTGATGCAGCTCTACCGTAAGGAGGATCTGTTGCTATGGAATCAATACTCTCATCTTTTAAAGGCATTTTTGAGACATCATGTCTTGCAACTAAAAAAGATTTGCAGCATTTAATGCTTTTCATATTCATTATGGAACCATTAACCATGTTTGCATCTAAATCCATGCATATTGAATGAGAAGCATTTAATGAGCATGCCTCTAACGCTAAACTGCCCGTTCCACAAAATGGGTCTAAAAATATAGAATTACTAAGTCTTGATAAATTAACCATAACTCTCGATAACTGTTGATCTATTTGTCCAGGTCTGCTGAAAACTCTGTTTTCAATTCTGCTCTTATATGAATTATCCTGACTTGAAATGAGTAAACCAACTAAGATTATGCCTTCTGTGATTATTATTCTAACAACATTATTCGATCTGGGATTTGCATTAATTCCTATTTTATCAAGTGCTCTAGAAAGATTTATTTCTAAATCTGGGATGTTTACATCAAAAGATAACCCCCTATATCTATATCCTTTAACTCTAGCCTCTTTTATTTCGAATTCCTTTAATTTCTTTGCTATGTCATAATAATCGATATTATTGATTTCGTACAAATCTATTAAATAACCAATTTCTTTAATATATCCCGATCTATTAACAATGTTTGTATTTAATGAACCTTCCATTATGGAAACACCATCAAAATTGTATACAATTTTTGCATTAGAAGTTATTTCTATTAATGACTCAAGTTCAGCCAATGGAAGTGTCGGATGAATTCCTGAGAGCAATGCGTAGTATTTTCCCAACTTTAACACCTTTTAACTTTAAACTCTTCTTCTCCACAGAAAAAAACTATAAACCCTAATTATATAAGAAATTGTGGTGCCGCCGTAGCTCAGACCGGTAGATCCCTGCGTGGGAACCGATAGCGCTGGCCTTGTAAGCCAGTGGTCGCGGGTTCAAGTCCCGCCGGCGGCTTCATTTATGGTAGAAGTTATATTTTACATTTAAAGGAAAACTGGTCTAGCATTAATTACTTCTTTAATTTAACATATCAGATAATGGGTAACAGAGAACTTAAGTTAAACATCGCATAATGTATTTTGGTTTCATCTATATATATTTAAATTCGGAATGAAATAAATTATTATAGAAAGGTGAAGTATTTTGGCCAATATAAATACCGTAAAGTTTTTAGCGCCCTTATTTCTAATAATACTGATTACCATTGTTGTGCTTACTAATATTTCTTACTAGGAAAGTTACCCAAGAAGTAGTTAGTCAGGAAAAAAGCAATAGTACAATATTAGTGAGTAATATATCGGCTAACAGCAGCTTAACCTGTATATGTGGTGGGATCTCAACAGTTGCTAAAATCCATTAATAATACTTTTAGCAGCGTTGGTCTTAGTCCTCCTGTTATGAGTATATCTATTCAGCAGTTGCAGCAAACACCTAACGATAGTATCATTATAGTTGACTGGAATTATGTAAACTCAAGCATTGTTAAAAGTGATTCAAGCAACATAATTATATTAAACCTTTCAAGCTTCACTGTAAATGAACTCAGCATGCTTATAAGAAGAGGAGACTTGGTAACAATTTTTGCAAATGCTACATATAGTAAAGTTGCGGAATTTTTATTGGGTTATGCTTGGGCTAAGGGGTTTAGGCTTCATTGAATTTTTATGAATTTGTATCTAATTCTCAGCCCTTGAGCTTCACCAGGGTCACGGGA